>CAYPGU010000109.1:0-6548 GCA_964409995.1 uncultured Legionellaceae bacterium
TTAATGGTTGCAAACCAATACTCCCATAATTGTTCGCGTTGGTCTGCTGTGGTACCACCGCGCAGTGCATCGCTATGAAAAACTAGCGGATCTACTTCCTGTGGATTGAATAGCTTTTTAATTTTAGAAAAATTGAAACTAGGTTGTTGTAAAATAAATTCCGGATATAAGGGCTGGTTTAAACTAATACTTATCGCGCTCAGATCATACAATTTAACAAATTGCCAGGTATGTTGTTCGTGTGTTTGGGGCACAAGTTTTTTATTCAAACCAATTATAGAGAACATAATTGCGAGTGCTAAAATTACTCCGGTCATAATTGCACGCCAGTCTAATTTATAATTCGACAAACAATAACCAATCCCAGTTGTAAAAAAGAACAATAAGAACTTAGCTTGAAATTTTACTGCGCTGCCGTAAAGAAGAAGTGCTAACACAAAATATAGTATTGTAAATTTATACTTTTTTTGGTGATTTACCATCATCGCCGCTAAGATTGCGCCGGCTAATAAATATGAATAAGTAAAACTAGTATCCTTAACAATTAACGATGTATAAGCCAACATATTGGGGATAATTGGATAAACTGCATACCACCATTTGAATTTGCTTTCGCGAAATATATACACAAATATCGCTGCAGCTAAGTACAGCATAACTAGATGCACACTAAACATTAAACCAGAACCTGGGTAGATATGATCTAAATAGCGCCACAACAAACTCATAGCTGGCGGGTGATGATCGGAGTAAACACCAGATACGGCAGCCTTATATTGCAAAATTGCATCTGGCGACATAGCTCCAGGCCATAAGGCAACCATGCTTAAGCAAAATAAAACGCCAAGGATTAACCATGGCGCGATAAAGGGCTTCTTGATAGCTTTCAAAATTTAACTATGGATGGTGTGGTGTTTCTTTCACTAGAGGTTTCATCTTGTCGATTTAGCAATAATTTGGCAAACACGGGGCTTTCTTTAGCCGCAGTATCTACTAAATCATTCCATTTAGATCTGGCTTTGCTGAATAAACCGAAACCGAGGAAAGTGTTTTTAGCTGTTGCTGAATCTTCTTCCGCTGGCTTGGTATTGATCAGAACAACATCCTCTGCATCAGCAATTGGGCTAGGCACAACTTTGGTAGTGATTGGCGTTGCCAAACCTAAATTACTTAGCATGAATTGATTTTTGCCGTGTTGGGCAAGTATTGTATCCTTTAGTTGCGAGTGTAGATTACCTTCGAATGTGGTGAAATCAAAATAATCTATTGCTCCTTCTAAGAATTTTGCATGTGATTTTGAATGCAGGAACGACATCAGAGAATGAAGTTGAGCCAACTCTGATTCATTTGCATCGGACAAGACTTCAACTAAGCGCATGACTTGGCGAGTAAGTATTTCTTCCATGCGCAGTGAATCATGCTGCGAATCCCGCGGGTACGCTGCATTTATTCTAAATGCCAGGTGAAGAAAGGATGTAGGTAAGGTATTAAGCTTAACCGGTGTCACCCTACGCGCAAGTGCAGTATCCATGATTTCTGGACCTGATAAAGTTTTTTCAAATTGACTCATCATCGCATTAGCTAAATGATCATTTAATAAATCTTCAATCCCAAAAAACCTTTCACAATTTTCTTGAGTACTCGAGCTTAAGCTAACAACCAATGACTGCAATCTAGAAGCTAATACATTGGCAATTGGTGCAAAGTCATTTGCTGCTTGATCTGTTTGCTGATAAACGCTTAAAACAAAGTTTATAAACTTTGAGTTAAAGTTTTCAACTGCTTTGGCAAAAGGCGCGTCTCCTGCATCTCTGGTTGCTGCATTGAGCAATAAAAATTGACGAGTTGAGGACTGAGTATCAAAAAATCCACTCTCAAAGATAGTAGATTTAATCTGAATATGTTGTGGATTTTGCGCAATAAAACTCAAGAATTGAACCGGCAATATTCCTTGCTTAGATTTTTCTTTATCACTAAAAATGAAAATTTCCAAAGAATTTAGCATTGCGGGTAATTTATGATGTAAGTTTGCATTGATCACAAAGGCTGGCAAAATTCCTGCTATAGACTTCAATTTGGAGATCTGTTCCGCACATTCATCAGCGCTTAATTCTTCCCACACACATATTTGATCTACGTCTAAGCCAAAATTATTCCAATTTGGATCGTCTAGCAGGTGATTTATAAGTACAAACAAATCTTTACGATATCCATAGCTTGGGTGTGAAGAATTTTCCGCAGATGAATTTTTTACAATCCATGCTATTAATTCTTGAATTTCTTTATTAGAGACAGATTTTCGAAGACTTAAAGCGTCGACAATTTGCAATATATACGGTGCATAAACTTCACCTTCTCTAGCCTTGGTTAACATATTGTGTAGATACTGAACCGGAATCTTGCCTTCGCGGAACATAATATCGATCACGCCTGGACCAAAACTTAAATCTGCCATTGCATAGCGTAAAGGAGACTTTTGTTTATGATTATGACGATGACATGATACCCCACGCTTTAAGAATAAACTGGTCAACTTATTTACATCTTCAATAGGCAGTTTGCTTTGCATTAGAAAATGTAAAGCATTATTAGATTCATTATCGGTAATACCTAAATCAGCTTTTTCACCTAATTTGTAACAAAGAGCTGCAACTTTGGAAGCTGTACCACCGCTACGACTTAAGGATTCACCTGGCGACTTGTGCATCAATTGCAGCCAAGATAAAAGATCCTTACCTAAGCTAACAGGAGATTTATTTAACAAATGTGCAGATGATAGGATAAAGTTATCGATCAAATGATTAATAACAGCTAAGGTTTTGTCGCTTTTCAGCGTATCCGGTTGTGAACTATATTGTTTAAATAAAGCAAATACCTGTTGCTTTAAGAAATCGCAAGTTGCAGTGTCGATTTTACTCGGTATAACTAATTCAGAAATATTCGAACCGCCAAAAGTGCTGATGGCAATCAACTCATCAAAGCTAGACTGAATAAAATGATTTGTTGCTTCTGCATCTAGCCTAGGTAGGATACATGCAAATATATTGCACAGGGCAATAGCTACTGGGGATTGAACCCGATACAGGTAATCTTTTAATTGTTCAGTAGGTTTAGTCAGTGGTGAAATTTGTGGTGGAGTAATGAGTGTTCTAAAGTGCGCAATGAGTAGATCAAATTCTTCAGTGGTAAAACTGTAACCTTCTTCAGCAAAACCTTGAATATCCTCTATCTGCCCAGCTTCAAGTAGCTTAGCGATATGCCCCGGAGCAACAACAACTTCGCCGTCATTTTCTGACCCGTCACCATCTTCATTAGTAATAGGCATAACAAAGCACTCCTTGCGTCTGTAGTAAGCTAAAGAAAGTGTATTGTTTATTGATGAGTCATGTCAAGCAAATTGCCAAATCAACACAAATTGAGGTGTAAATGTTCTATGTTGAATTTATGGCATACATTTTTGCCGCCACATCATAAATGCGGTCTTTGGATATAGGTAGAATACAAAATGAAATTTATAAAGTTTCTCTTACTATTAATAGTCTTGGCTTTAGTAGCTGCACCCTACGGTGTTGGTATGTGGGCGGAGAGTGAATATAATAGAATGATTACTCAAGTAGGCAATCTTTATAAAAGCGACTTAAGAATAGTGGGTACCTTTAATAAGGGCTATTTAAAATCTACAGCCACAACAGAAGTCACGCATTTAGCAACCGATCAAAAATTGAAACTCGTACACACAATTAGCCAAGGCCCAATTATACTTGATTTCAAAAGTTGGTTAAGTCCGAGCTCATATATACCACAAGGCTATGGATTGGCAGCAGTTAATACTGTAATTGTTGGTGAGGTGAATGATCAGATCGCGCACATATACAAACAAAAGCCAGCTTATACTATTAATACAAAGATTAATTTTAATGGTTCGGGTGAAACTACTGTTAAAAATTTCCCGCTTACAACAACGGCAGGTAATGGCAAAGTTGATTGGCAAGGTTTTGATTTGACTGTTAATCATAATCTGCACTTTATAGAGATTACAGGCAAAATGACAATGCCATTATTAAGCTTTTCAGAAACAGTGCCTGATCAATCTGGAGAAAAAGCAGTTATAATTAAAAATTTTCGTTTAGATTTTAGCAAAAACACACAAACTCTAAATGATGCACTTAATTTTACAATAGAGCAGATAAGTGCAACTGATGAAGACGCTTCCGTGGTCAGTATTAATCAACTTAATTTTAATGGTAGCGATCAGTTAACCGGCGACATGTTGTCAACAGATGCTAAATTTACGATTAATAAAGTAAGCGTCATGCAAGATGAATACGGTCCTTTGAATACGACGTTTAAACTAAAAAACATTAACTATAAAATTTTAAAAGAGCTGAATGCAACTAGCGCTCCTATGCAAGCTAATGTTAGTGCAATCCCAGCAGAAGGTGCAGTGCCAGCAGAAGGTGCAGTGCCTGCAGAGGGTGAAGTGCCAGCAGAAGTCGTTATGCAGCCTACTAATGATCCGACGCAAAAAATTCTTGCATTCTTATCGCACAGACCAACAGCTGATTTTACCATGACTCTAAGAACACCAAAAGGTGATGTGGACATAAACTCGCATTTAGAAGTTGGCGATAAAAGCATAACTGCATTAGATCCAGCAATGATTATGACTACAATCAGTGCACAGTTGAAATTTAAAATTAGCACAATAATTGTGTATGCCTTACTGTCACGTTTTGCAGAAGAACAAATCCATGAACAAGAAGCAATGTTCTTTATGATGAATAAAGATCCTAATGCAAAAAACCCTTTTAGCTTAAATGCAGATCAGTTGCAAACTGTAGTGGAAAGTTGGGTTAACAATTTACTGAATGAATTAAGAACCAAAAAATTGATTATCGAAGAGAATGACAACATCAGTTCAGATGTTGGCCTTAATGCGATGATATATACAGTGAATGGTACAGAACGAAGTCAAGAGGATTGGCAAGTAATACAACCGTTATTAATGGTTACTGTGCCCAATGTAATAATACCTGCGAGTGGTTCTGGTAGCACTACCACTATTGAGACGACAACAACAACTACTACAACACCAGCACCAACAACGAATGTTCCAACGGATATGAATAGCACAACGGTTGCACCGATGGACACTACAACACCGGCTGCAACTATGCCAGCTTCAGTTCCAACTGCGCCAAATACGACAATGCCCGCGACAACCGTGCCATCTACAACAACTACTACAACCACAACAACAGTAGTACCAGAGACTACTGCCCCAGATGAAAATGCGCAGCCATCTGGTGTTGGTATATTTAGCTCCCAACCGCAGTAAGACTTTTTGCTTTCTTGACTCTGAACTTATGATAAGTTAGAGTAATGAGAATATAAGTTTAAGGACCTAAAATAATGATGGTATTTCGTATTATCAATACTAACCCTAAATTAAAACCTGCCATTCGAGTTACAATAACTAAAGTCACACGTGGTGCTAACCCATCTATGAATGGAAATGCTGACTTTACTGACTGTGCTGAAAATGAACTTAATATTAATCTTGGCGAGTATAAAGGGAGTTTATCTGAGGCCAGAGCTACAATTCAAGAATTTTGCAATCAGTACGAAGTGATATATAAAGGCCTTGGCCTTGGATATGCAAATCTATATATTGATGGCCAGGTTCACGAACTAACCCCATATCATATTGACATTAATATGATGTTAGAGATTATTGCTAAGCAAAGAGCTGAACCAGTAGCACCGGCACGTGCAGAATTTCAATTGCCAAAACTAGGTAGTAAATCTTAGATTAAATAGTTTCCTGCTCAAGTTCTAACTCCTGTAATTTCTGCTTTGCAGCCTGAATGACTGCAGCGGGAATTCCGGCGAGTTTTGCTACTTGCAAACCAAAGCTCTTGGCAGTAGGACCGGGCAATATTTTATACAGAAAGGCCAGGTTATCGTTTTGCTCAATCGCCGAGAAATGCATGTTCTTAATTGCTGAACTTAGCTCTGGCAATTTAGATAATTCAAAGTAATGGGTGGCAAACAATGTTAGGCATTTATTGTGTTGAGCCAGGCTTTGTGCAATCGACCAAGCAAGTGCTAAGCCATCGAAACTACTGGTGCCACGGCCAATTTCATCCATTAAGACTAAACTTTTGGCAGTTGCATTATGCAATATATTAGCTGCTTCAGTCATTTCGACCATAAAGGTAGAACGACCACCAGCCAAATCATCTGATGCGCCTATACGAGTAAAGATCTGATCAATGCTGCCAATATTTGCTGCTTGCGCGGGAACAAAACTACCGATATGCGCCAGTAGAACTATCAGCGCTACTTGGCGCAAATACGTCGATTTACCACCCATGTTGGGGCCAGTAATAATATACATACTTTGCTTTTGATCAAGATTAGTATTGTTCGGGACAAATATTTGTTTTTGAATTGCTTCTACAACTGGATGGCGTCCTGCTTGGCTCGATATTTTTGGTTCTTAACTAAGAGTAGGGCAAACATACTTCAAATCATCTGCTCTTTGT
>CAYPGU010000110.1:0-6424 GCA_964409995.1 uncultured Legionellaceae bacterium
AAATGTAAGGGCCTATAAGAGAGTATGGTGTGTTTTATTGGTTGTTATTTACTGTCAGTATATCGCGGACGTGGCACGCAATGGACACCGCAAAAATTAGCCGATATTTTATTCTACATTGCACTGGGTATAATCTTTGGTGGCCGACTTGGCTATGTATTGCTCTACACTCCGGCGCAGGCGATAAATGATCCCTTGACCCTATTTGCCTTTTGGCTGCCCGGCAGATCCTTTCATGGTGGTATGTTAGGTGTGTTTGTTGCTTTGTGGTTTTATGTCAAATTCGATTGGCGTAAGTTTGTGCAGCTGATGGATTTTATTGCGCCATGTGTACCAATTGGTTTGGGTTTTGGTCGTTTGGGAAATTTCATTAATGCTGAATTATACGGCAGAGTAACAAATATGCCATGGGGAATGGTTTTTCCTGACGCTGGTGAATTACCGCGTCATCCATCGCAACTCTACGAGTTTTTCTTTGAAGGGATAGTGTTGTGCATAGTTTTAGTATGGTATGCACGTAAACCGCGTAAGATTGGCGCAGTTTCTGGGTTATTTTTATTAGGTTATGGAGTAATTCGTTTTGGTATAGAGTTCTTCCGCCAGCCAGATACAGATCAAGGTTATATCTTATGGAATTGGTTAACTATGGGGCAGCTATTATCGATACCAATGATAATTTTTGGCTTGTATTTTTTGCTAAGAAAAGCGAGGTAATAAATTGCGCGCATATTTGGATTTGATGCAACATGTTTTGGATCATGGAGTAACTAAAGCCGATCGTACTGGCACAGGAACAATAAGCGTGTTTGGTTATCAAATGCGTTTTGATTTGGCAGCTGGGTTTCCGTTGGTAACGACCAAGAAGTGTCATCTGCGCTCCATTATTCATGAATTATTATGGTTTCTGCAGGGTAATACCAATATAAAATACTTAAATGAAAATAAGGTTACAATTTGGGATGAATGGGCTGATGCTGATGGCAATTTAGGCCCGGTGTATGGCAAGCAATGGCGTTCCTGGCCAGATAAAAATGGTAATACCATAGATCAGATGACCCAAGTGATCGAAATGATCAAAACCAATCCTGATTCGCGACGTTTAATTGTTAGCGCTTGGAATGTCGGTGAAATTGAAAGTATGGCTCTACCGCCATGCCATGCTTTGTTTCAATTTTATGTGGCCAACGGCAAGCTATCTTGTCAATTATATCAACGTAGTGCGGATATTTTTCTTGGCGTGCCATTTAATATTGCTTCTTATGCATTGTTGACCATGATGGTAGCACAGGTTACTGGTTTGCAACTGGGTGATTTCGTGCATACTTTGGGTGATGCACATTTATATACCAATCATCTAGAACAAACCAAATTACAATTATCTCGCACACCATACCCCTTACCAACTATGCTACTAAACCCGGCGATTAAATCAATTTTTGATTTTAAATTTGAAGACTTTAGTTTGCAGAATTATAAATGTCACGAAACTATAAAGGCGCCAATCGCAGTATGACCAAGATTTGTTTAATCGCAGCAATGAGTCAAAATCGTGTTATTGGCTTAAATAACAGCATGCCATGGCATATCCCGGAAGAACTACAACACTTTAAAACTCTTACCATGGGAAAGCCCATGATTATGGGACGTAAGACTTTTGATGCCATTGGTCGTCGCTTATTACCTGGACGTAAAACTATTGTTTTAACTCGTGATCAGGATTTGCATGGTGAGGGGTTTTCTGTTGCTCATTCGGTTGCTGAGGCTTTGCATGCGGCAGGTGATGTTCCTGAAGTTATGATAGTGGGGGGGGCGGGTATTTACCAAGAGTTTTTGCCCATAGCACAACGCTTATATCTCTCAATTATTCGGCAAGATTATGTTGGCGATGCATTCTTTCCAGAATTTGATCTAAATAAATGGCACCTGGTAGAACAACAAGAATATCCAAAATTTACGGTTAATATATTTGAACAAAGTATTGAAGAGGGTTAGAGGATGCAAAATTGGTGGAAAAATCCACGCATAGTTGGTAATGCTGCATATTATGTAATGCATTTGTTACGATTTACGATGCGGATACAAGTTAAAATAAGCCCTTTAGTTGATCCAAAAACTCCGTATCTAATTGCTTTTTGGCATGGCAAGCAATTTCTGCCAGCAGTTATATTGAATAAATATCATGACACACCAAGATGTGCGATGGTAAGCCCCTCACGTGATGGTGCGATGCTGGCAGTTTTTCTAGAAAAAAGTGGGTTTCAGGTAATTCGCGGCTCCTCGCGAGATAGTGGCACAAGGGGTTTATTGGAGACCAAAAGGCGCTTGGAAGAAGGTTCTTCGATTGGTTTTGCTATTGATGGACCAATTGGTCCGATTCATGTTATCAAGCCAGGGATTGCTTTTTTAGCGCAAAAAGGGAATGCACAAATCGTTCCAGTTGGTGTTGCATATAAAAAATTTTGGACCTTTCATAAAGCATGGGATAAATTTCAATTACCCAAACCGTTTAGTAAAGCAGTATTGATCATGGGTGAACCATTTTCAGTAAAGGAAGATGCGGATCTTAAAGAAGCATGCTTATTGTTAGAAAAACGTATGCAGATGATTGAGCAAGAAGCTAACGACTTATTAGGTTAAAGATTTGGAACTATTATGAAGAAATTAAACGTATATTTAGCTGGTCCTGATGTGTTTTATCCTAATGCAATCGAACGTGGCCAAGAAAAGAAGAAAAGTTTGGCAGCTTGCGATTTAATCGGTCATTACCCCTTGGATAACGAACTACCGACCTTTACAGACAATTATTATTTTGGGTTAGCTATTGGCCGTGCAAATGAGCGAATGATGCGAATTTGCCAAGTTATTATGGCTAATATGGACCCTTGGCATGGTCCAAGTATGGATGTGGGCACAGCGTTTGAGCTTGGCTATATGAGCGGATTAGCAGAAAATAATCCAGATATATTGATCGTAGGATATTATTCTAATGGTATTCCACCGAATTTTACGGAAAGGGTCAAACAATCAATTTATCAAGATCAGGTTTGCAGAAGTGTAAATGGAAATCTAATTGGTGCAGATGGGTTAACACTTGAAGAATTTGATATGCAAGATAACCTTATGCTAGTTCATGCGATTGAAAAAACCGGCGGCAAAATCTTCGGTAGTTTTGAAGAAGCTGCGGCAAATATTCAAAGCTTGTGGGCTAAAAAGCACGCTATTAATCAGGCTGGATTCATGCCAATGTATGATCGTGATACTACGCGCGCAGTTGCCGCAGGTTTTGGGTTGGTGATGGGTGCATTAACAACTGCGGTTGCTTTAAACTCTTATAGTAAACGGCTTAGATAGAAGTTTGCCGCATCAATCCTGTATTTGATATTTTATCAGCAACTTACGCAAGGTATTTCTACTTATTCCCAACCATAGTGCAGCTTTACATTGATTGTTTTGTGCTTGTTGCATGACAGCTTCAAGCAGCGGGCGTTCAACTTCTGATATGAATAGTTCATATAAATTTCGCGCCTCACCACCGTCTAAACTGATAAAGTATTGCTCTAAAGCATAGCGAACGGAAACGTGTAATTGATTTTTAGGCGAGGCTGATGGTTTCATTAAGTTCTGCATCCCGCAATTGCATAAAGAATTCTTTTATTGCTTGGCGTTGGCCATGCGTAGAATCCAAGTGATTAAACATATCGCGGAATTTCCCGCCATTACGTTGCCCTTTGGTATACCAAGATACATGTTTGCGTGCCATTAAAACACCAATGTATTCATCATAGAATTCATAGAGATTTTCAATATGCTTAGTTAGGATCTGTTCAATCTCATCCAGGTGTGGTTCTGCCGCCAACGTGCCGTGTTCTAAGAAATGGTTAATTTCACGAAAGATCCACGGGCGGCCTTGGGCTGCGCGTCCGATCATAATCGCATCAGCGCCAGTTTTTTCTAATACGTATTTAGCTTTTTCTGGAGAATCAATATCACCATTAGCAATCACCGGAATTCTTACACTGTTTTTAATTAAAGCGATAGTATCGTATTCTGCTTCGCCTTTAAAAAAACACGAACGCGTCCGGCCATGCACTGATAAGGCCTTTATACCATTATCTTCAGCAATTTTTGCAATGGTTGGACCATTACGCATATCGGGACTCCAGCCAGTACGGATTTTTAAAGTGACGGGAATTTTTACTGCGTTTACAGTTGCGGCTAGAATTTGCGCAACCAGGGGCTCATCGCGTAACAAAGCGGAGCCGGACAACATATTACAAACTTTTTTGGCTGGACAGCCCATATTAATATCTATGATTTCAGCGCCCATATCTTCGTTTATACGTGCAGCTTCTGCCATCATCTTAGGGTCAAAGCCGACGATTTGGACAGAACGTGGCGCAGTTTCACCCTCATGATTGGCACGCCTTAAGGTTTTGGCGCTGCCACGAATTAGAGATGTTGAACCAACCATTTCAGACACGGCCATGCCAGCACCTAGGTTGCGGCACATTTGGCGGAACGGGCGATCGGTAACCCCGGCCATTGGGGCTAAAACAAGTTTGTTTTCTATATTGTATGGGCCGATTTGCATAATTTTTTAAATGACTTAATTAACTTAAGACATCATACTCCATAAATGTGTAGTTTGGATCACTATATATTAATAATGCGGACCTAAAACAACCCCAAAAAGTAAGTTGAATCATAAATTTAAGTGTAAAAAAAGGGGATAAATGTATCCCCTTTTATAACCAACAGAAATTAGGACTTAACTTTCTTCAGATTCATTTGCTTGCCGGAAACCTTCAAACGTTGCAGCGTTTGCAATACATCTTTAGATATTCCTTTCGGTAGATCAACAAAGCTGAATCTTGATTCAATTTTGATTTTACCAATTGATCGGCCTTCAATTCCGGCAGTATTCGCAATTGCTCCAACTAGATTTTTCGGTAACAAACCGTCTTCACGGCCGATATCGACGCGGTATTGTTCCATATTGCTATCGTTGAATGAACGATCACTGCTGCTAGCACGGTCACGGTCACGACCAAAACGAGATTCTGGTGCTGGACTACGTCTGCGATCAGAGCTTGGACGTTCAGAGCGATCTGCACCAGCTCTCGCTGGACGCTCAAAACGATCAGAACCAGATCTTGCTGCTGGACGTGTTGCGCGTTCAGCAGGATTGGAATCAAAACCGAAGCTGCGTTTGCGCTCTGCATCTGGACTGCGTCGGCGATCTGAATCAGAGCTGCGTCGACGATCAGAGCGATCAGAATCAAAGCTGCGTACACGTTCGCGGCCGTAATCTTTAACATCGCCAAGCGTAGGTTTGCTTAAAAATAGTTCTTTGTTGCCTTGCAACAATTTAGCTAAAGCCGCGGCTACATCAATCGCAGAAGCATTAGTTTCTGTCACATATTCATTAATTAGTTTTTGATAAATGCTATTATCTTGCGCCAAAGCATCAGTAATCTTTTGTTTAAATACTTCAGTGCGACGAGCATTAATAGTTTTAATTGACGGGGTTTCTAATTGTTCAATCGGTTGCTTAGTTTCGCGTTCAATATTCTTTAATAAGAATCTATCCCGACCAGAAATGAAAATAATCGCAGTACCGGTACGACCAGCGCGACCAGTACGACCAATACGATGTACATAGGATTCAGGATTATTTGGTGCATCATAATTGATTACATGCGTGATACGATCTACGTCGATACCGCGTGCAGCAACATCAGTTGCAATAAGGATCTTAATCCGACCAGATTTTAATTGATCAATTACACGTTCGCGTTGTTTCTGGACAATGTCGCCATTAATAGCTACTGCGTTGAAGCCACGGAAGGTTAATTGTTCTGCTACTTCTTCGGTAGCGCGTTTGGTTTTTACAAATACAATCACGCCATCACTATCTTCTGTTTCCAGAATTCGTGTTAAGGCATCTAGTTTCTGTGCACCGCCGACCATCAAGTAGCATTGACGAATTTTTGCATCGTTAGAAGTGCTCTTCTTCACGGTAATACGTTGTGGATTATCCAAATACTTTTCAGAAATAGCTTTGATCGCTGGTGGCATAGTAGCAGAGAATAAACAAAACTGACGCTTGCCCTGTATCTGTTGTAAAATCCACTCAACATCTTCAGCAAATCCCATACGTAACATTTCATCTGCTTCATCGAGAATAATTGTTTGTACATGTTCTAAGTTTAAGGCTTCATTGCGCATGTGGTCCATAATACGACCAGGCGTACCAATAATAACGTGTACACCACGCCGTAACATATTTAGCTGAGTGCTGTACCCTTGTCCGCCGTATACAGGCAGAATAGTGATACCAGGTAAATTAGCGGCAAAGCCGTTATAAGCTTCGGCAACCTGTAAAGCTAATTCACGGGTTGGGGTCAGGACTAAAATTTGTGGT
>CAYPGU010000111.1:0-6355 GCA_964409995.1 uncultured Legionellaceae bacterium
ATGTGGTTGTGGCTCATCCTTTTCAGTGTGATTGTTGTACTTGCTACACAGATCGCATAAGATTAAAGAATATTTCAGCAGTACTAATGGATTAGTATGTACAGGATGTTTTCTACCAAGAGCTTTAGTCGCTCAGCTTTAGTTGTAGCCTCTTCGCTAATTGCATTCATACCAAATTGCTCGCAAGCGTTGGATCTTTTGGCCAATGGCTTTGGCACAGTTTGTGGCAGCAAATCTGACTTGCCTAAATACAGTACAGTGCAACTTCCTAGCTACCCATTTGCTACCCAATTAGGCTCAGTAGCACCATATACCTCGACGGCTAATTATAGCCCTGCATACATAGGTGCCGCACGCCGTTGGAATTTCTTGCCTAACAGTAAGTTTGGTTTACAGTTTACTGCAATTTTTGATGATAGGTTCAAAGCGGTAGCTCAATTGGTTGGTCGTGGTGAGTATATGACCACTAATAATTTCTATGTCAAAATGGATTGGGCCTACTTACAATATAATTATAATAATGATCTAGATTTCCAATTTGGTAGATTTCGTTTACCGGCGTTTTATTATTCCGATTATTTAGATGTAAACCATGCTCAGCCTTGGGTTCAACCACCTGAAGAAGTATATTTTATTGTTGGTAATGCATTTCGAAATTTAGATGGTATTAAAGCACGCTATTCATACTATATCGGTGATTGGACGCTTAACGGACAGCTATATTACGGTAGCATGAATGAACAATTAAATATTCTAAGTCGTGACATAATCGTAAAAGTAAGCGATGTATTTGGATTTTGCGGGCAAATCGAACAAGATAGATTTACAATTCAAGGCTCTGTAATGCGCGCAATCTATGATACAAACCTAAATGAACCATTGCTTGGCTTGGTAAATGCGTCGCAAAACCCTCTATTAGGTGGACCTTTCGCAGCAGCACAAAATTTAGCTGGAAGCCTCGGTGACGATGATATTCCCATCATATATGTAGGGCTGTCTTTATATGCGCATTTATTAGATAATTTGGATTTGCTAGCTGAAAGAGCGTCAATTTTTTCACGTGGCATTATTTCCACTGCGCGCGAAGGATGGTATGCAAGTTTAATTTACTCATTACAAAAATTTGAATTTACTTTTACATATGGATTCTCACGTCCACTACAAACAGAAGTCAACAAATATAATTTAGTGAATGCATATTTTTCAAGTCCACAATATTTGAGCAGAATTGATAAAAATTCTGGCGCAGGTGCTGCAACTGCAATGTTATTCCAATCCTATCTGGGCGAACAGCGTTCATATGGTTTAGATGTGCGTTATGACATTATTCCTTCAGTTGCATTGAAAGGTAGTGTTAAATATATAACTCCAGTTGGTCAAAACAATTATGCCATGAAGTATATATTAGGCCGGGTGGCGACTTTAGAGAATATATGGGTTTATAGGCTATCGTTTGATTTTGTGTTTTAATCTAGTGGCAAGAATGTATACAAAGACGATTCTCAAAGTGATTATGCTGCTCTTGTTATCGAATTCGGTATACGCTGGTAATTTATACGTTGTAGTGAGTAATAATTTAAAAGGCACATCATTTTCAGCTGAAGAAATTAGACGTATCCTGTTAGGTGAAATATCAGTTATCAAAAATGCTCGTGTACGTTTAATTTACCCATCATATAGTTCTCCAGAAATTGTTACTTTAAGCAAATTTGTCGGCAAAGGTGGTAGTGTACGTAATCTAAAATCTTATTGGTCAAAAATGATTTTTACTGGTAAAGGCATTCCGCCTTTAACAGCAAATAGTACAGAAGAGTTAAATCAAATGTTACAACAAGATAATTCGATTGGTGTTTCAAACACAGCAGTTGGAAATGTTATTTATACGATTCACGAATGAAGAAAAACAAATTTTTATTCTTGCTCACAATTTTAATCTGTAGTTCATTTGCAAATGCTCTAACAGTTGGCACCTATTTATCTCCACCATTTAGCATGCGTGAAGATGGTGAAGATCTTGGGATGATCACTGAAGTAGTCCGCAAAATATTAGCCGAAGCAGATATCGAAGATTATAAAATATTGGAATATCCACTAGCACGTGGATTGGCAGAACTAGAACAAAAAAGAATTGATATATTTTATCCGTATATCACCAGCTCTTCTGCTGAAAAAGAAGAATTTATAAAAATTGGGCCGATTGCACGTTATCGTTTAGCCTTGTTTGTGCGCAAAGATATTAATCAAAATATATCTTTAGATACTCTGCACAATCAAATAGTCGGTGTGGAGCGAGGCAGTGTTGCTGACATATTATTATCTGAACAAGATATGTACCTGGATCAGACTTCCCAGCAAATAAGTTGTTTAAAAATGGTATTGGCAAAAAGAGTCACCGCTTGCGCATCAGGTGAATTACCCGGCCGATATACAGCTGCGATTAATAACATTTATGATCAATTTGATGTTAAAGATACTGACTTGTATGCCGAAATGTATGTTTTGCTTGGTAAAAGCTTGCCGCAACCAATATTAGATAAGATTACTACCAGCTACGAAAAACTTAAAAAGCAAAACTATTTTGTGGCGCAGCAAAAAGAATATGAGCAGAAGTTTGATATTTTTATCAAATCGCTGTCATAACCACGATATCTAGCATGACGCAGTTGATTCGTAAATGCCGCCTAATATTACCGGATGTGCAGATCCGGTCGTTAAATTAATCGGTTGATTGCTTAAGCGTCGATAAGCAATCCAAGCGATCAACGCACCCTCGACTAAATTTGGTTCAATCCCAAGTTCAGCAGTAGTTGCAACGTCTTGTTCGAGTAGTATCGATAGAGTAGATAACAACATTGTGTTATATGCTCCACCGCCACAGATAAAAACTTTACAAGTTGGTTGCGCATACGTTTTAATTGCGGTGCTGATGCTACATGCGGTTAAATGTACTAAAGTGGTCAATACATCGACGGGTGAGCATTCATCTTTATATTCAGTTAATTTTGTCTGAAGCCAAGCCGGGTTGAAATATTCGCGCCCGGTGCTTTTGGGTGGCGACATTTTAAAGTATGGATCGGCTAAACAAATATCTAATAACTTCCGATTTAATTTGCCAGTGCTCGCTAATTTGCCATCTTTATCATATGGTTGCCCAAAGTGTTGCGCAGTCCAATAATCTAACAACATATTGCCTGGGCCTGCATCAAAACCTAAATATCTGGTGTGTTCTAAAATCGAAATATTAGAAATACCGCCAATATTTACTATACAACGGGCTTCATTATTATTGGCAAATACTGCTTGATGAAAAGCTGGTGCAAACGGTGCACCTTGTCCACCAGCTGCGATATCCGCACGCCGCAAATCCGCCACGGTTTTGATACCAGTTTTAGCTGCAATAATATTCGGATCGCCAAGCTGCATCGTAAATGGATACTTAGCCTGTGGAGCGTGCCAGATGGTTTGGCCATGGCTACCAATTGCCGCGATCTTTGCAACATCTAAACTTCTTTCTTTAATAAAATCCAACACCGCTTGCGCAAATAGCTCACCACTCCACGCATCCAATTCGCCTAGTTCTTGCAAGGTGCAAGTACCTGAATTAATTATTTTTAAATATTTATCTTTGTAGTCGGGGGGTAAATCTGTACTAAAACTAGTGTGAATTTTTGGCTCAGATCCACTGAAATCGACTGCCACTATATCTATACCATCCATGCTGGTACCAGACATAATTCCTAAGTATAATTCGTTCATTTTTTTGCCAATAGATATTGAGTGTTAAGCTGGGAAAGTACGAGGTCAGCGTGTTTTGCAAAATCACGTTTATTTTTGGTTGAGATCGGTTGTGATCTTGGTAATGATACTGTGACTGGATTATGGTGCACGCCATTTATGCGGAATTCATAATGTAAATGCGGGCCAGTAGCCAAGCCACTTTTACCTACATATCCAACGATCTGCCCTTGTTTAACAAAGCTGCCATTCTTTAATTTTGAATTAAACCGTGACAGATGCGCATAAAAAGTTGAATATTTTTGTCCATGGGTAATTTCAATCGATTTGCCATAACCACCCTTGGTTCCCATAAAAGATATTCTTCCATCCCCTGACGATTTTACTGGTGTGCCAGTGGGCGCTGCATAATCCACGCCTTTATGTGAGCGAATTTTATGTAAAATTGGGTGACGACGAGCACTGGTAAAATGCGAACTAATGCGCGTAAATTCTACTGGACTGCGCAGAAACGCTTTTTGTAAACTATATCCTTCGGGGGAATAGTATCCTTCGCGACAATTTTCATCGGTGTAACGCACAGCTTTGTATAACTTGCCTTGGTTATTAAACTCAACCGCCAAAATTTTTCCGGATCTAAATTTTTCGTCTTCGATGTATTCCTGTTCATATAAAACTTTGAAACTATCGTTATCGCGTATATCAAGAGTAAAATCTATATCCCAACCCAAGATGTCGGCCATTTGCATAATTAAACTGTCATCTAAACCTGCATCTTGCGCAGAAGAGTAGAGTGAGCCACTAATTTTGCCCGAACTGAAATTTACTTTTTTAACAGACTTTCTTTCTTCATATGAATATTTGAAGTTGTTACCTTCTTGAGTGACATGTAATGCTTTGGTTCGAGACAGGTTTAAAGTAACAGCTTTTAATTCCTTGCTTTCATCAAATAGGAAATCTAATTTTTGGCCAGGATAGAGTTTTTTTAAATCGTCTTTTTTCGGGCCAGAAGACATAAATTTATTAAAGGTAAGTTTTGAGATGCCTAACTTGTCGAATAACTTTGCAAGTGTATCGCCAACCTGCACGGTTATCGTGTGCCATTTTTCGCGTCCTACTTCCATTGCCGTGCTGGCTGTCAATCCGGAAACAGCACTGACAGGTTCGATAATTGAGTCTGCAGAATTGGTTGGCTCTTCTATTTTAGTTTGTAGACTAAGAGTTGGTTGTTTAGCAGGATTTTTTGTCAGGATAGACGGGCGCTTCACTTGCTTTGGCGCAGAATTAACGTTAGCATCGACTACATTAGTCTGTTGATTGAATAATGCAAAAGCAATACAAGCTAGTCCAGTGATGACTAGGTACTTTATTAATAAGCGTCTCAGATGAAACGACTTAAGTCTTGTAGCAGGGGGATGATAATCAAATCTCATTGATTAGTAATGTAAATGCAAGTTAAGTTCGATTCAAGGTTAGCGGTTATTGTGATGTTGGTCAAGGTGTTATATAGTTGGTCATGCTAGGCGCCTTTTAATTTATACGTCGTTGGAAGAAAATATGCGTGATTATAAAGAAGATTTAGAATTAATTACCAAAGGCGCGGATGAAGTTCTAGTAATGGAAGAACTTGAACCACAATTAAAAGCCGGCAAAAAACTTCGCATTAAATTAGGTATGGATCCAACTGCCCCTGATTTGCACCTTGGACATACAGTGGTGCTAAATAAATTACGTCATTTTCAATTACTGGGTCATCAGGCAGTATTTTTAATTGGTGATTTTACAGCAATGATTGGCGATCCCACCGGCAAAGATGTAACGCGCAAACCACTCAGTAATGAAGAAATACAAGTTAATGCGCAGACCTATGCCAAGCAAGTATTCAAAATTTTAGATCCAGATAAAACAGAAGTTGTGTTCAACTCAAAATGGATGCACGAAATTGGTTCGGAAGGTATGATCAAATTAGCCGGTCAATATACAGTGGGCAGAATGCTGGAACGGGATAGTTTCAAACAACGTTACAAAAATAACGAGTCGATTTCAATTCATGAGTTTTTATACCCATTAGTGCAAGGATATGATTCGGTAGCATTGAAAGCAGATGTTGAATTAGGCGGCACCGATCAGAAATTTAATCTGCTTATGGGGCGCGAATTGCAAAGACATTACGCGCAGAAACAACAGATTGTTCTGACCATGCCGTTGCTCGAAGGATTGGATGGTGTGCAAAAGATGTCCAAATCTTTGGGAAATTACATTGGTATAGATGAAGCACCAAAAGAAATGTTTGGCAAGATCATGTCTATTTCTGATGATCTGATGTGGCGCTATTTTGATTTGCTAAGCGATAAAACGCCGAATGAAATTAACAAGTTAAAATCTTCGGTGCAAGATGGAGCCAATCCGCGCGATATTAAGTATCTGCTCGCTGAAGAAATAATTACTCGTTTTCATGATCAACAAGCTGCACAAGATGCCAAAGAAGCTTTTGTTGCCCAATTCCAAAAGGGTTCAATGCCGGATCATATTCCTGCAGTCAAACTGCAAGTTACGCTTGCAGAAAATAATATGCCGATTTGCAATTTATTGAAAAACGCTGGTTTAGTTCCTAGCGTCA
>CAYPGU010000112.1:0-6346 GCA_964409995.1 uncultured Legionellaceae bacterium
CGTGGCCTGATTTATGATCGCAATGGCGTGTTGTTGGCCGATAATGTTCCAGACTTCAGCCTAGAAATTTCACCCAGCATGGTGAAAGATTTGGATGGCTTAATTGAAAGACTGAGCAAAATTATCAAAATTTCCGAAGCTGACATCAAAAACTTCTACAAACAAAAGAAATTTAAAGGCCGTTTTGAATCAATTCCAATTCGTACCAAATTAACCGAAACTGAAGTAGCAGCTTTCTCAATCGAAAAGTACCAATTTCCTGAAGTCGACATTCATGCGAATTTGGCGCGCCATTATCCGTACGGTGATGCATTTGCGCATGTGATTGGTTATACCGGTTTGTTAAGTGAAAATGATATGAACAATATCGATTTAGCCAAATATCGCGGCACCTATGTGATTGGCAAATATGGTATTGAAAAATCTTATGAAGATGTATTACGTGGCAATTCTGGTTACGAACAAGTCGAGACCGATGCGCGCGGCCGCTTGATTCGGCATTTGGAACAAATTCCATCTACTCCTGGGCAAGATATTTATCTATCCATCGATAGCAAACTACAATTACTCGCCTATGATGCGTTACAAAACAATCAAGGCGCTGTAGTTGCGATCGATGTCAAAACCGGTGGTGTGTTGGCTATGGTTAGCAAGCCTAGTTTTGATCCAAATTTATTTGTACGTGGCATTCCACAAGAAATTTATACCAAGCTCCAACAAGCCAAAACACGTCCTTTATTCCACCGCGCAATTCGTGGCCAATATTCCCCTGGCTCTACAGTAAAACCATTAGTTGCTTTACAGGCCTTAGATCATAGAGTTATTACTACAGGTACAAAATTTAATGATCCAGGATATTACCAACTGCATGCCGAAGGCCGCATGTATCGTGATTGGCTTAAAGAAGGACACGGTGTAATTGGCGTAGAACACGCAATTGCCGAAAGTTGTACCACCTTCTTCTATTTTGTGGCGGATAAACTTGGTATCGACAAGATGCATGATGTATTTGTTCGTTTCGGTTTAGGCGAAGCTACCAACATTGATATCGCCGGTGAGTCTAAAGGTATCGCACCCTCACCTGCTTGGAAAAAGAAAACCCGTCGTCAATCTTGGTTCCAAGGTGAAACATTAATCACAGGAATTGGCCAAGGCTATACTTTGGTTACACCATTACAAATGGCTTTAGTTGCTGGCACTATCGGTACGCACGGTTTGCGCGTGCAACCTACTCTGATAAAAGCTACCCAAGCGCCGAATGAAGCGTTGATTGAGAAGGAACCTGTTTTCTTGCCCAAAGTCGAAGTGCAAAATCCAGAGCATTGGAACACAATTGTGCGCGCGATGGAAAACGTAATTAAGAGTCCACATGGCACAGCGCATTGGATCAATAATCCACGCTCAACTTTTACCATGGCGGGCAAAACCGGTACGGTACAGGTATACGGGATCAAACAAGATGAGAAATATGATGCCGATAAAATCCATGCCAATTTGCGCGATCACGCCTGGTTTATCGCCTTTGCACCGATTGAAGATCCACAAATCGCGGTGGCTGTAATCATTGAACATAGCAAAGGCAGCCCCATGGTTGCACGCAAAGTATTAGATGCGTATTTTAATGGTTACGGGAATGCTGCTCCGCTAGATTTAACGCCGGCAATCATTGAGGCCAAAGCTGAGGCAGAAATTATGCCACCAGCTCCGCTCGAAGAAACCGAAATAATCGCCGCACCACCGATTGAAACTCAAACGGAAAGCACCGTGGAGGATCCGCATGGAGAATAATACCGCAGTCCCTTTCAAACAGATTTACAATAACGATCCAAGCAATGCCTTATATAGAAATACTTTAAGTTCGCGTTTGCACATCGACTGGCCATTATTTAGCTGCATGTTAATTTGTTTTAGCATCGGTCTATTAGTGATATATAGCGCCAAAATGGAAATGCATTTGGTGCACAAGCAATTAATTAACTTTGCAATCGCTACAGCTTGTATGCTAATGGTGGCGCAATTGCAACCGCGTACTTATCGCAGCTGGGCACCAGTCCTATATTTTGGCACATTAATTACCTTGGCTTTAGTGCTAGTTATTGGCGATATTTCCAAAGGTGCACAACGATGGTTAGATCTAGGTATTATACGTTTTCAACCGGCTGAGTTGATGAAAATCGCAGTTCCGCTAATGGTGGCTCGATCTTTAGATCAACAAATTTTACCGCCGAGCGCTAGAAATCTAATCCTGCCGTCCTTATATATATTCGTACCAGTAGTGTTGATTGGGTTACAGCCAGATTTGGGGACAGCAATTCTAGTGGCAAGCACTGGTTTAGCTGTATTGTTTTTTGCCGGCCTGAGCTGGAAAATAATTTTTAGTTTAGCCGGCATGGCAACCGCTTGTACGCCGATCCTATGGTATGTAATGCGCGATTATCAACGCCGTAGAGTTTTAACTTTGCTCAATCCAGAGTTAGATCCACTTGGCAGCGGTTATCATATTATTCAATCGAAAATTGCTTTGGGTTCCGGTGGATTTTTTGGCAAGGGTTGGCTAAATGGCACGCAATCACATTTAGAGTTTCTTCCCGAGCGTACTACAGACTTTATTTTTGCGGTGTTTGGTGAAGAATTTGGTTTGTGCGGAATTATGTTTTTGATCTTTGTTTACGTATTGATTATGTTACGCGGTTTGTATATTGGAATGCGTGCACATGATACTTTTTCGCGTTTACTGGCTGCAAGCATAATTATGACCTTTTTTGTGTATTTATTCGTAAACATGGGTATGGTGAATGGTATTTTACCGGTGGTTGGTATACCATTGCCGCTAGTTAGTTATGGTGGTACATCTTTAGTAACAGTAATGATTAGTTTCGGGATGTTAATGTCGATCCAAGCACATAGGAAGTTAGTGAGGAAATAAATGCCAGTTCAAAGGATTATGCGCGCGATAGTCGGGATTAGCGCGGTTACAGGAGTATGTATGTCTAGTATTTTATATGCAAATACATTTTCCAAGCGCCCGGAAGTGATCAAATTTATCGAAGAAGTAGAGCAGACGCATAAGGTTGATAAGAAACATGCAATAAAGGCATTAAGTCAGGTCAAATCTTCGCCAGAAATTATTAAACGTATGACGACTCCTTATGAGGCCTTAACTTGGGATAAATATAGAGCACTATTCCTGACCGAAAAAAAAATTCATGGCGGGGTCGAATTTTGGAACAAGCATTCGACCAGTTTGAAACAAGCCGAGGAAACTTTTGGCGTCCCTGCGGAAATTATCGTAGCCATCATCGGTGTAGAAAGTACCTATGGTAAGAACCACGGCAAATACCCCGTTATTCAAGCACTAGCAACCTTGGCTTTTGATTATCCGCCACGTGCAGAGTTTTTTAAACAAGAACTGCGTGAATTTTTATTATTAACTGCAGAACACAAATTAGATCCCCTTACCATCAAAGGCTCCTATGCAGGCGCTATGGGCATGCCGCAATTTATTTCCAGCAGTTATCGCAATTTTGCAGTTGATTTCGATGAATCAGGAACCATTGATTTATTTACTAATACTCATCAAGTTATCGGCAGTGTAGCCAACTTTTTCAAAGTGCATGGCTGGAAACCTGGTCAAACTGTAGCACATAAGGCCAAAGTACAAGGTGATAAACATAAGAACTTAGCTTTAGCCTTGAATAATGATCCGCGTCCAACTCTAACACTTAGCGCATTAAGAGAAATGGGTATCCACCCACATGGCAAAATTCAAGATCCAGATACTAGTTTATCGCTGTTAGTATTTGATAATGGTAAAGAAAAAGAGCATTGGTTAGGTTCGCAAAATTTTTATGTGATCTCTCGTTACAACCGCAGTAGCAATTACGCAATGGCTGTTTACCAATTGAGCTTAGTAATTAATGAATCACGGAAGAAATAAACAATATTGCTCAATACTCATTCCTATCCTGCTGCTCAGCCTCTTGCTGAGCGGCTGCGCTAAAACACCAACCTGTTACGACGATAAACCAAGAAAGAAAGGCAAACGCTATCATATAGAAAATGATCTTGGCCCCAAAAAGCACGAGCGCATTCCTGATGTTAGCCGTATCCCAGATGCAACACCTAAAGCCGAACCAAAAAGCAAATATGGCAATCCAAAAAAGTACACCGTGTTCAATAAAAGTTATACAGTAATGCCAAGTAGCAAAGGTTACGTAGAGCGCGGTACTGCTTCATGGTATGGGAAGAAATTTCATGGTTACAAAACTTCGAATGGCGAAGTATATGACATGTACGGCATGTCAGCTGCACATAAAACTTTACCCTTGCCCACTTATGCACGCGTAACCAATTTAGCTAACGGCAAAAGTGTGATAGTAAAAATCAATGATCGCGGCCCATTCCATGAAGATCGCATTATTGATTTATCTTACGCAGCGGCTGGGAAACTTGGAATTCTCGGCAAAGGCACCGCCAAAGTTGAAGTAAAGGCCATTGATCACAACGAAGCAAATATGCCACAACTATACTTGCAAGTTGGTGCTTTTAGTGTAGAAAATAGCGCGAAGAAATTGGCCTCTGAAATCCACAAAGTTACTAAAGATCATCCGGTTACTGTGCGCAAAGGCAAATCGAAACGTAATAATCTTTATCACGTGCATATTGGACCAATTAAAGATGAGTTATTGATGGATCAACTCAAGAAAAAACTCACCGCCAACAAGTTTCCGCAACCTGTGGCGGTAAGACATTAAAGTAATTAGCCGAATGTATACCTTGGACGTTCTGCAGTAGCAGCAGGCATTAAACCTTTTGCTGTTAGTAATTGTTTAATTTCTGGATCACAACAGACTACTAATTTTTTGATCTCATACTCTTGCCAGGATTTTGGCAATCTTTCGAGCAATGCTACAACTCCTGCCGGGCTAATTTCTTGCTTCGCCATAAATTGCGTATAGCTTATAATATCCGCTATCAAAGGTGGCTGTAATCGTTTGTCCAAGCTATCTAAAGCTGCCATGGCTTTGATCAGTAGTTGCTTGCGGCCTTCAATATCAAATACCATTTGACAAGCTAGCTTGGCAAGCATGTTATCATTTACTCTTCCACGTTGGTGTACTTGCGTGCTTTGCGCATAAAATGCAAAGGTTAAGTCTAGATCTTGTATACGAGCAATTTCATTCGCCACTCGACTTTGAGCCCCACGAAAACTACAACCCAATTCAGGCATGGAAAAGGGTCTAGTAAACGCATATTCCATTACATCAACAACCATCTTAACCTCATCAGCACGAGTTGGTGTTCTTGGACATCCTTTAACACTTGGCAGATCATAAATTTTCTCGATAAATAATGACATGAGCGAAGGTGCCAGTTTCATATCCTCTCTAAAATAACTAATTATTTCATCAATTGCTGGCTGTATTCTAGCTGGAATCGGCATATTTATTATCCTACGTGTAAGTAATTTCTGTCATCCTAAGACATCCGTTAGTCCATAGTCAACCCATTGCGTGATGCTGCACTCAATCACAAAAAATGCTCTATCTGAGCTAAACTTCACAAAAGGAGATAAATATGAGTATGAGTGCAGATGATTCAGTTGAAGTGGTAATGGACCTAATTCCAGATAATGATCGGTTTCTACCGCGTTATTTAACTATTCAATTACTATCTATACTCAGCCAAACTATTGCTGCGCCAAAAGCGCATAATAGCGATGCATATAGCTCCGCCAGTAAAAATTTTATTGAAAGCTGTCGCAGCGCTGATTTATTCACTCCTTTAACATACAGTGTTTTTTGGCGTGAAAATCAAACTGAAGCCTTAGAAAAAAATTTAAATATTATCAATGATATTGATAAATACAATCGCTCCGCACTTAGTCAGGCTTTGGCGAATGAAGATTTCGTATTTGCGCAAAAACTACTTGATAATGGCGCCAATATTTATTTGGAAGATAAATTAATTTTAGAAATAGCTTTAACCTGTATGCTACAACGCGATAGCAGTACCATACAAAAGATTTTGTCCGGCACTCCAGCGCATGATGTAGAATGGGTCAAAGAATATTTAGAGTATTTACATAGCTATAGTATTGGCAAACCAAATAAGAATCCTAAAAAATATCATGATGTACTCAATCCGCCAGTTAGACATTTTGGCCAAGTATTAGACACTTTAGTGTATTTTAATGGTGTGCCATCACATTATGGATTTATTAGCCCTTCTCTGCAGGTGCTAACTTCGCATTTACAAATTTATACCAAAGAACTGCTAGATAACAATACGCGAGCATTGTTTGATTCGATCGCAACGTCTTATCGATTCAGTCAAAATACAGCTA
>CAYPGU010000113.1:0-6290 GCA_964409995.1 uncultured Legionellaceae bacterium
CAGCTTTAGCTTCTTGTGGTGATTTGGCAGCTTTGATTAAAGCAATAACTGGATCAATATTAACTAAAGCAACGCCAAGGCCTTCTAAGACATGGGCTCTTTCACGTGCTTTGCGTAATTCATATTCAGTACGACGCGAGACAACCTGACGTCGATGCTTAATGAAGCACGATAATATTTGATGTAAATTTAATAATTTTGGTTGATTATCAACTAATGCAACCATGTTGATCCCAAACACAGTTTGTAATTGGGTTTGCGAATATAAGTTGTTGACGATTACTTCCGCAATCTCGCCACGACGTAGCTCAATTACTACGCGCATACCATCTTTATCCGATTCATCACGCAAAGCAGTGATGCCTTCAATTTTCTTTTCTTTGACTAATTCGGCAATCTTTTCAATCAAACGTGCTTTGTTAACTTGGTATGGTAATTCTTGAATAATAATCGATTGTTTACCACTTTTCTCATCTGCTTCAATATCAACTTTAGCGCGCACATAAATTCGGCCTCGACCGGTCTTGTATGCTTCGACAATTCCAGAACGACCGTTGATAATGCCAGCAGTAGGAAAATCTGGCCCAGGGATATGCTGCATTATTTCTTCAATCGTGATGGCTGGATTATCAATCATTGCCAAACAAGCATTGAGAACTTCAGTCAAATTATGTGGTGGTATGTTGGTAGCCATACCGACAGCAATACCGGAACTGCCATTAATAATTAGATTTGGTAGTCGTGTTGGTAATACGGCAGGTTGTAATTCAGTTTCATCGTAGTTTGGATTGAAATCTACGGTATCTTTATCTAAATCAGCTAATAAGCTGGTGGTAATTTTTGCCATGCGTACTTCGGTGTAACGCATCGCTGCCGGTGGATCGCCATCGATCGAGCCAAAGTTACCTTGACCATCAATGAGCATATAACGTAATGAAAACGGCTGCGCCATGCGCACTAATGAATCATATACAGCGGTATCGCCATGCGGATGATATTTACCGATTACGTCACCGACTACGCGGGCAGATTTTTTGTAACCTTTGTTCCACTCATTGCCAAGCTCATGCATCGCATACAGAACACGTCTATGTACCGGTTTCAAACCATCACGCACATCAGGCAAAGCACGCCCAACGATAACGCTCATAGAATAATCCAAATAGGATTGTTTCAGTTCATCTTCTATATTAACCGGATTGATTTCAGCGGCTAGTTCGGACATGCAAGGCTCCATAGGTTGGAATGGCTAAAGAGGATCATTTTACCATATTAGAGGGCAAAACTCACCCAGTTGTTGTTTAATTCTTGCTTATTTAGCCTCAGCAGTGGAAAATTGGCGGGCTTTAGCTTTAATTTTGAAGGATGTTTAGAAGAATGACTTTGTTGGCGCAGATTCAACAGCAATGCTCCCAGGCATTGCAACAATTATACCCAGACTATCTGGCCCAATTACCTATTTCCAGCGTAGAAATAACTCCAGCAACTAACTCGAAGTTTGGGCACTATCAATGCAACAGCGCTATGAAGTTAGCCAAGATTCTTGGCAAGGCGCCCAAAATGATCGCTGATCAAATGCGCGACCATTTATTGAATTCCCCCGCCGCTGGCGGCGTTAGCTTCGCTAATATTGAAGTAGCCGGTCCAGGGTTTATCAATTTTACTTTGAGTAACCAATACTTAGAGCAAACACTTAATCAACAAATACATGATCCAAAGCATGGTTGTGATGTTAAGCAGAATAATACCCGCGTAGTAATCGATTTTTCCTCACCGAATATCGCTAAAGAAATGCATGTCGGCCATCTTCGTTCCACAATTATTGGTGATTGTATTGCGCGTGTCTTAGAATTCACTAACCATAAAGTGCTACGTTTAAATCATGTCGGTGATTGGGGAACACAATTTGGTATGCTAATTGCCTATTTGACACAACAGAATTTAGATTTAGCTAAAATCCAACAATTGACTCTTACTGATTTGGTTACTGCATATAAAGCTTCTAAAGTTGAATTTGATAACGATCCGCAATTTAAACAAAAGGCTCAACTAGCCGTAGTTGCATTGCAACAGGGTGATGCTGCCTCTCAACAAATTTGGCAAGCAATTTGCGCGATTTCGCGTACTGCATTTGAACAAGTATATAAAATTCTCGACATTAAACTACTAGAACGCGGTGAGTCATTTTATAATCCATACTTGCCAAAAATAATCGCCGATTTAGAACAAAAAAATCTTATTACTGTTTCTGATGGTGCAAAGTGCATTTTTCTAGATGGATTCACTAATCGCGAAGGTGAACCACTGCCGCTAATGGTACAAAAATCTGATGGTGGTTATAACTACGCAACGACTGATCTAGCTGCACTAAATCATCGCGTCAAAGATGAACAAGCGAATTGGATCATTTATGTTACAGACGCTGGGCAAAGCCAACATTTTGCCATGGTCTTTGCGGCATCTAGACTGGCACATTATTACGATCCGGCTAAAGTGCGCGTTGATCACGTACCATTTGGTTTAGTATTGCGCGCCGATGGTAAAAAATTCAAAACTCGTTCTGGCGATACCGCACGCTTGATTGATTTGCTTGAAGATGCCGTTGATGCCGCACGCGATATTTTAGTACAACGTAATTATACCGATGTAAGTGGTGATGAACTAGAGCAAATGGCGCAAACTCTAGGTATTAATGCGATCAAATACGCTGATTTAGCCAACAATCGCGTCTCTGATTACAGTTTTAGTTTAGAGCGCATGTTGCAATTCGAAGGCAATACTGCTGCATTTCTTTGTTACGCTTACGTACGCATTCAAAGCATCAAACGTAAAGTTGCGCAAAATATTGACGCAATGCTAAAGCACGAAACGATATCTTTGCAAACTGCAGAAGAAATCGACTTGGGCTTAAAATTGCTGCAATTTTCTGAAGTAATACAGAATTTTCAACAGGACTTACTACCAAGCCGACTCGCTGAATATTTGTTTCATGTCGCAGAAAAATTCCACACTTTCTTCCATAACTGTCGAGTTGAAGGCGTACCGGAACAGAATTCGCGATTGTTGTTGTGCGAAGCAACCTCTAGGGTGTTAGCGCAAGGATTAGAGCTGTTGGGCTTAAAGCCGCTGAATAAGATGTAATAGATCCCGGCTACTCTGCGAGACAACGAAGTAGTCTCTTGGCCGGGATGACAGTGAGACTTTGATTATTTATGCGATTGCCTTTACAATACCATTCTTGATTATTACTAGGACCTAGAGTGAATCATACCTCCAACATAGATACAGCTGAAGTCGCCAAATTTAGTTCCATGGCAAGCAAATGGTGGGATTTAGCTGGACCTATGGAAACCTTACATGTAATTAATCCATGCCGCATGCAGTTTATTCAGCATTATGCCCAGTTAGCAAACAAAAGCGTCTTAGATGTTGGGTGTGGGGCAGGAATTCTAACTGAGGCGCTAGCTAGTGCAAAAGCTAATGTTACTGGTATAGATGCCAGTGCTGAGTTAATCACTGCAGCGCAAGAACATGCACAAATTAAACAATTAGACATTAAATATTGTGCGACAACTATTGAAGATTTCAAGCTAAGTACCGAATCATCATTTGATGTTATTACTTGCATGGAATTATTAGAACATGTACCAGATCCAAAACAATTAATTAAATTCTGCTCTGATTTATTAAAACCTGGCGGCAAATTATTTATTTCAACTTTGAATCGAAATTTAAAAGCATATGCAGTGGCTGTCGTTGGGGCAGAATATCTATTAAAAATATTGCCCAAACAAACGCACGATTATCAGAAGTTTATCCGTCCAGCCGAGTTAGCTTTGATGTTGCGGGAGAATGATCTTGAATTACAACAGTTACGCGGAATGCGCTATCAACCGATAACCAAGAGCGCAAGTTTAGTAGCTGATGTTAGTGTAAATTATTTAATGTACGCAACGAGAGTAGTATAGATGGCGATTTTATTTGATTTAGATGGAACATTACTTGATACATCCAAAGATATGTATAAAGCAGTTAATTTGCTCTTGCAGCAAGAAAACCGTCCCTTGGCTGAATATGAACATATCAGAAAAGTTATTTCCTTTGGCAGCAGAAAGATTTTAGCACAAGGATTTAAATTAGATCCGAAAAATGATCCAGCTCACGCACATTATATAGAACAATTATTTCCAAGGTTTTTGGGTTTGTACGCTCAGACCAAATTCGCAAATACTATTGCATTTGAAGGTATAGATGAATTGTTAAACAACTTAAAACGTAGCAACTTAACATGGGGAATTGTCACCAACAAAAACACTGCGTTAACCAAGCCTTTACTTGAGGTTACTGGCTATACCCCACCCAGCGCATGCGTCGTGTGTGGTGATACAACTCCAAAGCCTAAACCTGCACCAGAGCCGTTGTTACACGCTTGCAAACTAATTGGAGTGCACCCAGAGGAATGCGTTTATGTAGGTGATTCTCTTACTGATATCCAAGCTGGCAAAGCCGCTGGGATGCCGACCATAGCTGCCGCATTTGGCTTTATACCAGACGAAGTGGATGTAAAAGATTGGCAAGCCGATCATATTGCTTATACGCCTGCTGAAATCTTCCCGTGGATTGAAAAATGGTCAAAACGTACAGTTTAAATAATTTGAGTGCAGAGTTAAGCGATGCGTATAGCATGTGTCTGGCTATTGCCAATTCACATTATGAGAATTTTCCGGTTGCGTCATTTTTGTTACCTCGCCATCTACGCCGCTCAGTTGCAGCAATTTATGCATTTGCTCGCACAGCCGATGATATCGCTGATGAAGGTGATATGTGCCGCGAAACTCGCTTAGAATTAATGACTAAGTTTGAATCGAATTTATACGATATACAATATGGCAAGCCACCTACTGATGCAATCTTTATTGCTTTGAAGCATACTATCGAATGTTTTAATTTACCGATTCAATTGTTTTATGATTTGTTGACGGCTTTTCGACAAGATGTGCTGAAAAATAGATACCAAAATTTCACTGAAGTAAAAGATTATTGTCACTATTCGGCTAACCCTATCGGTAGATTGCTGCTATATTTATCCGGCCAAGCATCGCGGGAAAATTTACTCCTATCTGATCATATTTGTACCGGCTTGCAATTAATTAATTTTGTGCAAGATATCAGCATTGATCTCAACGACAAAAACCGTTGCTATATCCCACTTAATGAATTAGAAAGTTATGGCGTGAGTATAGAGGATATTAAGCAGCAAAAAGCTGGCAAAGCTTACAATTTATTGCTGCAAAAACAAATTGAGCGCGCGAATGAAATTTATAATTCTGGATGGGCTTTAGGCCAAAATTTACCTGGTTTCTTTGGGTTAGAAATACGATTTATTATCGCTTGTGGCCAACGCATATTAGACAAATTAAATAATCGCCAAAATGTATGGCAGAGACCAATAATTAATAAATTTGATTTAGCTTTAGCCTTTAGTAGAACCCTATTAAACCGGCAGACAACATTACACAACGTCATGCCTATCACGGAAAAGTTATGAGCGGCGCACAAACATATTGTCAAAACAAAGTAGCTGCCAGTGGATCTAATTTTTACTACAGTTTCATGTTCTTACCTATAGAACAACGTAATGCAATTACCACAATATATGCCTTTTGCCGCGAAGTAGATGATATCGTAGACGAGTGTAGCGATAAAGCAATTGCACAACAAAAATTAATTTGGTGGCAAGCAGAAATTGAGCGCGTATATGATGGAAATCCACAACATCCGGTTGGAATCGCCTTAAGACATACCATAAAATCTTTCCCCTTACAAAAAGTGTGGTTTGAAGAAGTGATCCAAGGCATGGCTATGGATCTAACGTACCATGGTTATCAAACCCTTGCCGATTTAGAAGTATATTGCCATTGCGTTGCAAGCGCGGTTGGGATGTTAGCTGCCACTGTTTTTGGGTATAAGAATGTTAAAACATTAGAATATGCGAAAAATCTTGGTTTGGCTTTTCAACTAATCAATATAATTCGCGATATTGGTGAAGATGCTAGGCGCGGGCGCATTTATATTGCCGAAGAAGATTTAGCTGAATTTGGTATTAAGCCTGAGGAAATTTTAGACCGTAAATTTGAGCACCCTGAACGATTTATAAACTTAATGCAAAAATACAGTGCATTAGCTAAACACTATTATCAAATCGCTTTGCAAGCTTTACCCAATGAAGATCGTATGGCACAACGCAGCGGTTTAATTATGGCACAAATTTATTTCAGCATTTTGACTGA
>CAYPGU010000114.1:0-6265 GCA_964409995.1 uncultured Legionellaceae bacterium
CAGCTCGTTGCAAGCTGCAGAGTGATGATTAAATTATTAACCGTTTAGACGTGTACCTGTATAGTTTAAGGTAGTTCCATTAACACTTCTCTCATTATGATATATGAGTACAGGTTGCGGTGGAAAAAGTTCTTGTAAAGTTTCTCTTACCATCCCTTTAAATAGTGGTGCTAATTGTGTAACCAATTCTTGAGCTTCCTTCAATTTCGTCGCTTCTTTTTTAGCTGCTTCAATACGCAAAAATTCTTCATAGCCCTTTGTTTCCAATTCTTGCGCTTGTTTAATAACAGTGTCATGAATCTTTTGTTGTCTGGTAACTAATTTCTGAAACAGTATCGGATCAAATGCAGCCAATATGCGCGCTGCAAGCAGACCTGCATTGGTTGCATTGCCAATCCCTACTGCTGCAACAGGAATGCCACCGGGCATTTGCACAATTGAAAATAAAGCATCGATACCATTTAGCGTTGCCGCAGTGGATGGTACGCATGGCACACCGATAATAGGTAATTGGGTTAATGCTGCTTCCATACCTGGCAAATGGGCAGCTCCACCTGCGCCGGCAATGATAACTTTTAAGCCACGAGCATAAGCTTCTTGTGCGTATGTAACTAGACGATCTGGAGTACGGTGTGCAGAAACTACACTAACCTCAAATGGCACATCTAATTCTTTGAGTATTTCCATCGCGCCTTTCATAGTTGATAAGTCTGAGGTAGAACCCATAATAATACCGACTAATGGTTTTGGCTTGAACTCGGGCAATAATTTGCAAGCATCTGGTGCAATGCGCTCTAACAAAGCTCTGACGATCTTTGCATCATTACCGACAATATTGATATGACCGACTTTACGTTCTGCTCTAACATCCTTATCGTACCAATGTACATGACAGCCAGGTAATAAGTTTGCTATAAGCTTAAGGTTATCAGCAATTTTGCGTCCTTTTTCGCCATTTGCTGCACCCAGCAGGTTGAACATAATAGTGTGCGCAACTTTCAGCTTAGTGCTGCCCAATGGCATGCCCATCACTGCGCGCACATGATTCTCAAATTGTGAAGTTTCACATGCATCAATAGTATAGTGGCCACTGTTGTGTACTCGAGGCGCAACTTCGTTGACTAAAACCTTACCATCTGGCATTAAAAACATTTCTACACCAAAAGCTCCAGCGCCTTGCAATTCACCTACTACCTTTAAAGCTAAACTTTCGGCATCTTGCCATGCATTTGCAGAGATTTGAGCAGGAGTCTCGGTAATAAAACAAATATTATTACGGTGAATAGTTTCAGTAACTGGATAGGTGACCATGCGGCCAGTTTTGTCACGAACTACTATTACGGCTAGTTCTTTTACAAATGATTGCATTTTTTCGGCGTATACTTTTGCATAACCACCGAGTTTCTCTAATGCTTCAGCATGGTCTTCTGCGCTTCTAATAACAAAATTGCCGCGGCCATCATATGCTAAAAGTTTAGATTTTAGTATTAATGGGTAACCAAAATTTGTAACTGCTTGCAGTAATGAATCTTCGTCAGTAACTGCGCAATATTCTGCCACTGGAATATCTTTACTCGCAAAGAATTGCTTCTGTGCGAATTTATTCTGAATCAAAGCAATTGTTGCCGGCGAAGGTTGTACATTACATCCATGGTCTTGTAATTTTTGCAGCGCATTTGCATGCACGTGTTCAATTTCAACAGTCAAATTTGCTAGATCACGTGCAAATAATTCTATCTCGTCTTGATCGCGGAAATTTCCTTTCACAACTTTTGCAACACGCGCAGCAGATGCTTCTTGACCAGCTGGGTCTAAAGCTTTTACTTTAATGCCTAGATTTGCTGCAGCGATAGCAAGCATGCGGCCTAATTGACCGCCGCCAAGAATTCCCAGGGTGGTGGCATTTGCTAGGTCTTCTTGCATATCTTTGCTAATCTCTTCAAATAATTCTTGATCATTACTAAATAATTCAGCTGTAGCAAAACGCTCTAAAAGTTTCTCTAAGTATTCAACTAAATATAGTGGATGAAAGAGAAATATTATGTTTTCAAACCCTGGGCCGTCAATTATTGTGGGGGAGGTTTGCTTAAAAGGTTGCTGAGGAAAAGTTGCAAAAAGGGCAGAAAATTCTTTAAGGGCTTGAGCTGTATTATTGATATCTGGTTTATTTAAATAGATTGAAACTACTCCAGTTTTACTAACTAAGATTTTATAAATATCACCGTTATCATTAGTGTAAGAAACTTGCTCATCATAAGTTCTTTGCCATGGCATATACTCTACTCCCTGAAATACATAAATAATTCACTGTTACAGAGTAGAGTATATTTGTCAATTTTATCCAGTTTGATTGTCGTTAACAATAACTGTTTGATCTTGTGGTGCTGGCGCTGCTGGTTGAGTATATACAGGCGCTGCTTGTGCAGTTTGCGCTGGAGGCTGTTGAATAATCACTGTAGTTGGTGCTGGTGCATAAGCTGGTTGATTGTGTTTCATTTCCAAATTATTTACTCTTTCTTCCAATCTTAATTTGGCTTCTTGTTCTTTTTGTACCAGCATTTCTGCTTCAACTCTACGGCGTTCGGAAACTCTTATTTCATGCTCATATCGATCTTGTGCTTCTTTCTTCTGGGCAACATTCATAGAAGACCATTTACTGTTACGGACACCATAAGTTCTGGGTTCATCTTTAGCGCCACATCCAGCTACTAAAGCTACCAAAATCGACGGTATTAAAACATTAGTTAACTTTCTCATGAACTGCTCCATTTTTAAAAACTACTTGGCGGTTATCTTATAAAAATAATCAGTAAATTAGAAGAACTTATTTGACAATCTTAAGTTACCTACAATATTGTCTAATTTGGATAGATAAAGGGAAATTAATATGCCGGTCGGGAATAAATTTAGGATTGCTGTTATTGGTAGTACACGTGGGACTTCGATGGGTTCAGTGGAAGAGAAAAATACCTTAGTGGGTAACGGGATGGTGGATCTAGTTATTTCGAATAAGCCACTTGCTCCGAATACTATTTTGCAACGCGCCCAATCTGCTGGAATTCCATACATACATATCCCAAATATAAGTAAATCGCAACAAAGAACAGCAAAAGACTTTGCGCGTGATTTGGCAATAGTATTATCTGAAGAGCAAATAGACTTTGTTGTGATGGTTGGATTTATGTTGGTGTTACCAAAAGAATTCATGCAACATTGGCAAGGAAGAATTATTAATGTCCACCCATCACTATTACCTGAATTTGGCGGTGGTATGGATTTAGATGTGCATAAACTAGTAATTGAGGCAGGGAAAATGCAATCTGGCTGTACAGTGCATTTTGCTACTGAAGTAGTTGATGGGGGGCCAAGAATAATTCAATTACGTTGTGAAATAGATAGAGATGAAACACCAGATTGTTTAAAAGCTAAAGTACAAGCTCTGGAAAAAACAGCCTTAGTACAAGCTGTGTTAGCATGTGAATACGAGCCAGATTTATTTGCTCGCCTCGCGAGAATGGAAGCTGCTTTGGAACCAAGACCTGCTAGCTTAAACTGGATGTTCAGTCGACAAATTGCGTTGCCGGATCCAAAGACGTGTGTTAGAGCTGCGGCATTGTTAGCAACATTGGGGGTTGGACTCTCAATCGGTAACAAATTAGCCAATAGAATGCAAGGATAAGCAGCAAATGATGGTTATTTTTGTAAATATTCCGCAAACTGCCTTAGATAAGGTAGCGCAAGCAATGTTTGCTGCTGGCGCCGGGTGCATGGACAATTATGATCAATGTTGCTTCGTAACCGAAGGAATCGGACAATTCCGACCACTTGCCGGCGCTAATCCGCACATCGGAAATATTGCTGAATTAACCAAAGTTAAAGAGTACAAACTAGAAACAGTTTGTACTCAACAAAATTACCAGGCAGTTATTCAAGCTATGCTTGCTGCACACCCGTACGAAACACCGTACTGGTATGCTATCGAAGTTAAATAGATTTTTCGCTAATTAAATGCTACTTCTGGAAAGTTATCGTTTAGATATTTTAAGCAAGCGCGATGCTTTTCTGGAGGGGATGGAATTTGTTTTTGTAGGGCATCATAATTGGTTGCAAGATCGGTTTCGCTATTAACTGAGTAAGTATTGATATACTGATTGGCGATACTCATACGCGGTATGTGTTTACTCTCCAGATAGAATGCAAATAATAAATCATCGCTATTGGTACAATAATCTGGTAGTTTGGCTAATTCAAAGATACTCTGATCAAAAAAATGATACTTATAAGCAATGCCTGCATAACCCTGCAATACTGTAACTTTACCTTGAAAATTATAACGTGTCTTTAGCCCTAATTTGCGATCGTATTTACTCATCTCATCTGATTCCTTAAGTAAATCTGTACCACTCAAACCAACAGTATATTCAGGATTAATTAGCGCATTATATGCCAGATGTAATACAATATTTTTTGCATATTTTATATCGTCATCTAGGGTCACAATTATAGTGTTTGGTGATAACTTTACTTTTGAAAGCAAACCTAATAATTTAGTCGCTGGACCATAATCTTCGGTGCGTAAAATGGTAATATTTTTGTTTTCAGATATGAATTGCGGGATCTTATATTCTATATTGTCACGTTTGAACACATATGGAATGCTCAAATAAATATCCGCAAGCGGAGCAGTTTGCTTCTCAATAGATTCAATTACGTTTGCTATCTTATTGATTCGATATGGGGTGGTAGATAGGCTTACAACAATATTGGAGTTTCTTAAAGCGTAACGCATGTACAGTTCAACAAAATCTTGCTGAAAATAATGTACAAAAAATAAGCAGCATGCAGCTAAAATGCAGTAATATATATGTTGCTTCTTCAAAGATTAGCTCCTATTGATATATTTGAATTGCTTATACAATTCTGCTTTGTTAATTCTAAATAATTCTGCTTTGCTATCTTGAACGCCGGCGCTAACCAAAAATGAATCTTTTTCCTCAATCAAGCCGCAAGGAAAGATAATATGATAGTCGAGATCTTCAGAAGCGTACTGCCCAGGGTAGCTTAATGGGGTAGGAGTGTAAGCAATTAAATTAAATGGTGGCTGCGCTGCAAAAATATATGCTCCCATATAATATATTCTAGATTGAGGTTGATGTGCTTTAGTTACTCGTGGTTCAAGTGCTCTATATTTCATAGAGGAATGAAAAAATGTCAGGTAAGCATTTAATTCTTTGACAAAGATTGCTGGCGTTCCACCTCTAATTTCACCATATGTCCATTCTTTGTCTAAAGAGTTAGTCTTTTCATTAACCTTAGTTATGATGTTATTCTTTTGATTCCAATGTAAAATCACATAAGGAGTTGTAGAATAAATAAAATATATTTCATCATTATATACAAATGGAGACCAATTCTTCTCATCCTTTCTTACACCATTTATATAATTTAGTCTTTTAATCTCACTGATGTCTAAAGTATTATCTTTCGATACAACTTTGGCGGTATAGATTTCTCTATTCCCAGATGATACTGAGTCATTGTAGATTAAATAGATTTGCTGATTCGCAGTAATAAATCGAGGATCTTGCGCGGTGCTTAGTGATGACCAATGATTTTTGTAGAATGTGTAGAATTTTTCTTGATCAATTTGCCTGTGTTGCATGGCTTTAAAGTCTTTATCTAATTGCATTAGTTGTAATTTAGTATGGAAATCGCGCGATCCTGACGAGTTATCCTTAGAAAAAGCTAATAAATATTCTTCCGTGGCGGCAGGGTTTTTGATCAGGCTTGCGTTATAAGTATATTCATAAGGAGGTGCAAATACCTCCACACTAGGTAGCTTCGTCACTGGTTGCAACAATTCTACAGTTGGTGCAGGTGGATTAATAATTGCTGACTTTACTTCATGGTTGAGTTCGATTAATTTAATTAATTGTTGCTCTAGAGTAAATTTTTGCATAAAAATTTCGTAACAGTTATTTGCCATTTCGCGCGCAATTTCAGGATTAGCAAAGATCCACTTCACATGGTGATCAATTTGCTGTGCTACTGAATCAGCATCTTGATTAACATCTATATATAAAACATTATTGCCAAAATGCTTCATAACAAAAGGATGCGCATCAGAAATAATTACTGTGTTTGCTGCTGATGCTTCGAAGATTCTTCCGGATGGAACGTTGCCATTTAAGTGCTGTTCATAAAGCAATAAAAAAGAAATACCAGCCACAAATTGTACAGCAAAAATAGGCTGGTATAACGTTAT
>CAYPGU010000115.1:0-6263 GCA_964409995.1 uncultured Legionellaceae bacterium
CTTGGTAACCTTGCTGCACCAAACGATTCAAGGTCCATAAGCCGGCTATGCCGCCGCCAAAAATTATTACGTCTAAATCAGTCATTTTTTAATTCAGCTTAATTTGCAAGCACACATAATAGCACAAAATATCCGTGTCTAGCCATGCTTGGGTGCCAAGTGTCTAAGAGCTTCTGTTCGCTTGGCGATCGACAACTTGGCATTCAAATCAAATAGTCTAGTTTCCAAAATGAATTTTTCTGTTTCCATGCGCAATATTTCCGATTGTGCCGCATCTACTGACGTTGCAGCGAAAGACACAGCTAAAGGTGCAGCAGGAGGAGAAATTGAGGGAGAGGCTTTCAAACGTTTATTGGCTTGTTCAGGCAGACTAAAAGGAGAAAATTGCATTGGCATGCTGTGTTGTTGTCGCATGGCAAATTGAGTTGTGATTGGCGTATGCTGTGTGGCGGCACTTTTCGCCATTTGAGCAGCAACTACCGAAGCAGACAAGTTCAAACGTTTACTAGCCATATCTAACTCTTGTTCAAGTAATTTTTCATTGTGCTGCCGGATTTTTTCCAGTGATTCTAAACCATGGTCTTCTGCTTTATACAGGGGCTTTAATCGGCTAGATAAAATGCTGATCGTTGCGTCAGAAATTAAAACTTTCTGTTTGAATGCTTCTTCTAACACAGCATTGACCAATGAGCGTGAGATTATCGGCGCATTTAAAACAACAGTGGTACACGATACTGTCCCTTTGATATTATGGGTAGTGCAATGTTCTATAAGTATTTTTGCGATTGATTTAGGGGTTCTATCTACTTGCCAAGCAAAAAGAAGTATCGGTTGTTGCATAACTGGATCACTGACATCAATATACGCGGCGTTTATGTCGAGCTGTGAATTTTTTGGGTCATTTAAAAAATCTTTTAGTTCTTGAGTCTTACCGTTCCAGATCAGATCACGCATTAGCTTTAACTCGTTTAAATTTAAACCACGTATCATGCTGTCCTCGTTATTTTGGCAACTTTTTGATTTGTATTGTATCGATAAGGATTCTACGCAAATCTCTGCGCCTACTCAATATATCACTAATTGAAGCTTTGGAAGATAGTTGTTAGTTTGTTGAGTTATGATTATTGAATATAAACAATTTCGGGCGCAAGTAAACTTTTCTGCTAATACGCGTAGTTACTATGGCGAAATTATCGGCGTTACAGCGACAGTAGTGTTTTTAGCGACCGATCGTTCTGCAATCGAAACAGCTATGCATCAAGCGGTTGACCAATTTTTGGTACAGACTGAGGATTGTGTTTTGAGTTGAGATTCAACTCTAGTAGTTTTATATATTTATAATATGCGCCTTCGGCATTTGAAATTGCCAGCATCAGCCCATGCCGCCCATCTAGAAAACCAAGCCTAAATATATAACCACGCAAGAACGTAAATACAGCATGTCCAAAGGCAGAATAGATACTGGTAGTCTTGCCACGTGCATGCAAATGCAACGCTCCATCAGTAGAGTAGCGATGCATCTTATTAATTACTGAACTGATATTTGGAAATGAATAGTGTGTGACATAATTTTTCAATTTACCTATCGAACCATGCACTTTAATTCCAAAATGAACTAAGCGTGGAATAATTTCGCTTTGCTCACGTTTAATCAAACGCAGATGTTCTTCATTCCACCAATCACCGAAGCTAATTGCTTTGCCGCAATAATAAGTTTGAAATGGAATTTCATAACCATTATGGCGCGGATTTTTAAGTGTTTGTTGAATTTCTTGCGCGAGTTCTGGACTCACTCGCTCATCGGCATCCAGCATTAATACCCAGTCGCAAGTAGCTAGTGCAAACACTTGTTGTTTTTGTGGGCCACAGCCTTTCCATTCACTAACAATAACATTGTTGGTAAATTGCTTACACAGCTCAACTGTGTTGTCGGTGCTGAAAGAATCAATCACAATAATTTCGTCGGCCCATTTTACCGAAGTCAAACAATCAACAATATTATGGGCCTCATTTTTAGTAACTACACAAATACTAATAGTTTGCATTAAGCTCTTTTTTCTTGTATTTCGGCTAATGTTTTACAATCAATACATAAAGTTGCAGTTGGTCTTGCTTCTAAGCGACGTACTCCGATTTCGATGCCACATGCTTCGCAATAACCGTATTCTTTATCTTTGATCTTTTGTAATGCTTCTTCAATTTTCTTGATTAATTTACGTTCACGATCTCTAGTGCGTAATTCAAGATTGAAGGTTTCTTCTTGTGTTGCTCGATCATTTGGATCGGCAAGCACTCCAGCTTCTTTCATTTCTGTAATCGTATGATCTACTTCTTGCATTAAATCATAACGCCAACCTAAAAGAATATCGCGAAAATGAACTAATTGTTCATCATTCATATAAGCTTCACCAGTGGTGATCCGATACGGGGTAATCTTAGGTTTTGGCTTGGCTGGCTTTGTAGATTCTGCCTGCTCAACCTCAGCTTCTGTGTCCATGTCATCCATTTCCATACTATCATCCCTGCTAGCTTTTGTTGTTTTAGTCCCCTTGGTTCTGCCTGCCATCACCGCTCCTCCAGGTATCTCAGGACCGGCTAACCAACCGACCATGTCCTGACTCAAACATTCATTTATAGCAGAAACCCAAACCCCTCGCAACTTGAAGCGAAGACCTAGGTTCAACCTCTTAAGCAAAGCGGCAATCTTAACTTGAATATACACCTAAGGTAAAGATTTTTGGCTCACTTGCCGAAAGTATATACGGGCATAGGAATAATATTGAACATGGGTGAGGAATGAAATTTAGCAGCCATCTGACCGAAGCTATTTTCTTAAAACGCGTCTTGCGCTTTATGGCCGAGATCGTCCTGCCCAATCGTCAAAAATTAATGATTCGCTGTCCTAACACTGGTGATATGCGAAGTTGCGATGTTCTAGGCACCAAGATTTGGTATTCAAATGCAGTTGGTTATAATTGCCTGCCGACCTGGGAATTAGTCGAAAGTGATGGTGGGTATTTAGTAAGTATAAATCCAGAACTGATGAAACCTCTCATTATCGAAGCAATCAAAAAAAATACGATTTATGAATTAAAGGGCTACAATATTTTGCATGCTGGTGGCCAATATGATCAATTCCGCAGTCAATTTTTATTGTTAGAGAAAGATCAGCAGCAATGTTACATGGGAATCGAGCAAGTGCTAGCGATTGGCGACCGAGGTGTAGGGGTGTTTCCCACTACGTTAGGTGATGGTTTAGAAAATTTACATGCTCTGATCCAAGCACGCAATGATGGGCATCGAGCAATTTTATTTTACTGTGTAATGCATACTGGAATTAATTCAGTCAAACCATCGATCGAGCTTGAATATAATAAATTACTGCAACAAGCAATTACCTCTGGAGTTGAAGTAATTGCCTATCGAGTAAACATAAATATGCATGAAATAGAATTATCCATGCAAATTCCGGTTACAATCATCGAACGAGCCAAATCTAAGACCTAGGCCGTTTCCATCACCTCTGCGCGCAACTTTGCAAAACTTCTTTCAGACCGTAACAACGTCTCTTCAATTATCGCTGTATCGTGCATAGTTGATACAAATCCAGCTTCATATGCAGAAGGTGCGATATATACTCCGTTTTCCAACATTAAATGGAAAAACTGTTTAAATTGTTTGTTTTCCGGATCATTTACAAATGAGAAACCAAATAAGCCGCTTAAATAGCGAACTTCAATTTCAAAGTCATATTTCTGTGCAACGCGCTGCATGCCAAGCATTAACTGCTGCGTAGTTGCATATAATTTTTCATACACACCAGGCACCTGTAATTCGCGTAAAGTTGCCAGTCCGGCTGTCATTGCGATTGGATTACCAGATAAAGTACCAGCTTGATAGACTGGGCCTAATGGTGCGAGCATTTCAAGAATATCTCGACGTCCACCAAATGCCCCCACTGGCATTCCGCCGCCAATAATTTTGCCCAAACAAGTTAGATCAGGTTTAACATTATATAATTCTTGCGCGCCACCTAAAGCAATGCGAAATCCAGTAATCACTTCATCAAAAATTAATACGCTTTGATATTGATCACATAAATCGCGTAGACCTTGCAAGAATCCTGGTGCAGGTAAAATTACATTATTATTAGCTGCGACTGGCTCGACAATAATAGCAGCGATATCTGTCCCATGTTTTTCAAACATCGCTTGCGTAGTTGCCAAATCATTATATTCAACGACTAAAGTTTGCTGGGCTAAATCATGAGTAACGCCGGCCGAACCTGCGATACCAAAAGTTAATAAACCTGAGCCAGATTTAACCAATAGAGAATCTGAATGACCATGGTAACAGCTGGCAAATTTTAAAATTTTATTTTTGCCGCTAAAACCGCGCGCGAGACGAATTGCACTCATGGTTGCTTCGGTACCAGAGCTGACCATGCGCACCATTTCAATTGAAGGGATTAATCTAGTAATCAACTCAGCCATCTCTACTTCAACTGCAGTTGGTGCACCAAAACTAAAAGCATTATGTGCCGCGTTAATTACATCATTTACTACTCGTGGATGATTATGGCCTAAAATTAACGGTCCCCAGGAACCTAAATAATCAATGTACTCATTGCCATCGACATCATAAGTATAAGCTCCAGCACCACGTTGAAAAAATATTGGTGTACCACCCACAGAACGAAATGCTCGCACAGGGGAGTTAACACCGCCGGGTATAACTTGTTTGGCCCTTTGCATTAATTCGGTTGATTTGGAAATAGATCTGGTCATAAAAATCCCTAGTATTAACGTTTCAAATATAGTCAGCTATCATATTCAATGGTATGCAACTTGCTTTAACTATAGCCCTCTGATAACATTGATTAAATTCATTTCATCCCTATATTACGTTACTAAGGTTTTATTCTAAAGGCCTACAAGTTTACATGCTTGCTGGCTGGGATGTTTTTTTAAGGGGTTCATGAAAGTGGAACATTTATCAGGCGACGAAATTTGGCTAATCTGGGGAACCGCATTAACATTATTGATGTTGGTTTGGTATGCATTTCGAAGCAAAGCGCTATTGACGCAAATGCAGAGCAGATTAACCAGCCTAACTGTAGAATTGAAGAAAGCTAATCATAGTATTGCTATACTCCTAAATAGTAGATCTGGGGTTGCAAATGATGAAGATCTAGACGAAACCAAGCTCTATGTAGGAAATATTGATTATTCTGCATCCGAAAAAGAATTAGCGGCGCACTTTGCGAAGTTTGGTCAAATTGAGACGGTTAATATACCAGTGGATCGATACACTGGCCGCGCACGTGGTTTTGGTTTTATTACATTTAAGAAAGTTGCGGACGCGATCAAAGCGATGGATTTGGACGGTAGTGAATTCAAAGGCAGATCAATCCAAGTAAACTTTGCTCGGGAACGCGTTCCTTCTACTTAAAGTAGGTGATTTATGAAAAGATATATGTGTTTATTATGCGGTCATATTTATGATGAGTCGGTTGGAGCACCAGAAGATGGGATTGCTCCTGGCACTAAATGGGAAGACGTACCAATTAATTGGCGTTGCCCAGATTGTGGTGCAGTGAAGGAAGACTTCGAAATCGCCGACGAATAAGTCCTATTTCAACTTTTATACGTTGTTGCCTTTAAAAGGGTTTCACTACTACTAGAACTACGCAGCTAAATAGAATTAGTACTGGGAATTCGTTTAGCCAACGATAGAATTTGTCGGAATGTCGGTTCTTGTTTTTGGCGAAACGTTTGCGTAAATATCCACAATACAAATGGAAAATTACTAAGAGAGCGACTAAAAATAATTTGGCATGTAGCCAACCGGAATGTTTATACAGCATCCAGCCATAGGCATATAACAACCAAAAGCCAGTGCCTATAGTTAAGATCGCTCCAGGTGCAAGTATTCCGTAATATAACTTACGCTCCATGATCTTGAAGCGTTCAATACTAACTCGATCATTAGACATAGCGTGGTAAACAAAAAGGCGCGGCAAATAAAACAAGCCACTAAACCAAGTGACCATAAATATAATATGCAGCGCTTTAATCCATAACATAGTATAAGTATATTGAACGTAGCTCCGTAACTCAAGGCAGGAACAAAATTAATGAGTGAAATAAATAACCTGATAACAATTACTCCAGCCGCTGCTGCAAAAGTTCAACAGCTAATAACTGAAGAGGGCAGCCCAAATTTAAGTTTACGAGTTTACATTGTAGGTGGGGGGTGCGCAG
>CAYPGU010000116.1:0-6262 GCA_964409995.1 uncultured Legionellaceae bacterium
CTGTGGTCTCATCAAAGACTGAGCTTGAAAGATCTATAGATGATCCAAAAGTTCCCAAAGAAAACATGAATTCTGCTACAAAAATAATCACAAGCATGCATGGTAATATTCTGCAACCGCATTTCTATGTGATGGATAGTTTTGATCACTTATTAGATTTGTCACAAACTATGGCTTGGCAAATTCTTGATGATACAATTGAATGAATACACAGCATTATACGATTGGAAGATATTTGATGCAGCGCCTGGAACAATTAGGCATGCAGCATATTTTTGGAGTTCCTGGCGATTACATATTTGATTTATTGCATCTGCTACCTGAAACAAATATTCAATATATAGGAACTTGCAATGAACTTAATGCCGGGTATGCAGCAGATGCTTATGCTCGTTTTAAAGGTATAGGTGGAGTCTTAGTAACTTACGCCGTAGGTGGGCTAAGTGTCGTAAATGCCGTAGCAGGCGCCTATGCCGAGAAGGTTCCAATGATAGTTATTTCAGGCGGACCGGAGTTAAAGTCTTATGAGATGAAGCTTCAAAAACATCATACCATTGGTGATTATTCAATTCCGTTAGATGTTTTTAAAAAAATAACTATAGCTTCTGCTTGCATATTAGAGCCAGATTCAGCTGCAACTATTATTGATGATTTGTTAAGATTATGTATTCAATATAAACAACCAGTATACTTGGAAATACCCTGTGATATTGTTAATCATCCTTGTAAATCTCCTGGTGATTTAATAGTACCTAATAATAAATTATATGACAATAATGATTTGTTGGCAGCAGTTAAGGCAACAATGGCGTTATTAGAAAACGCAAATCAACCAATTGTTATAGCTGGTTATGAGGTTCAACGTTACGCACTGCAAAATTTAACAGAAGAATTCTTGTTAAATACTGGTTTTCAATTTTCTACTTTTATTACAGATAAGGCAGCTTTGCCAGAACAACATCCTCAGTATATTGGACCTTGTGGACCTGGCATAGAGATGGATAATTCAGTCAAGGAATACATTGAATATTCAGATTGTTTATTGTGCTTTGGGTCTGTCATGTCAAACTACCATTTGAAAAACTTTATGCCCAACCTGAATACAGATAAATTAGTTTCAGCGTTTGATAATAAAATCAACATTGGATCTAAATCGTACAATGTTAGCTTGCATGAATTTATAAAAGCTATTAATGAGCACTTCAAAAATTCTGTATATATGCCAGAATCGAAAAAAATCAAAAGGTTAAAGAATCCTCTTGCAGTAACCAAAGGTTTAAACTGTAAGTCAAATAATAAAATATCCAATGCTATGTTATTCAAGCGCATATCAGAATTATTGCAAGATGATGATATTTTATTAGTAGATTCTGGAAGTAGCTTATTTACTGCCAGAAAAGTTTATATGCCAGCTAAAACGTCGTTTATAGCTCAGTCTTACTATTCATCTCTTGGCTACAGCCTGCCTGCAACCCTTGGTGTTGCATTAGCAAATCCAAGCCGGCGGGTAATAGTTGTCATTGGCGATGGTGCATTTCAATTCACTTGCCAAGAGTTGTCTACCATAATTAAGCAAGGTTTAAACCCTACAATTTTTGTTATAAATAATGATGGGTATACTATAGAGCGTATTTTATATACTGATGCTGATTATAATAATATACAACCATGGAGTTATCATAAAATTCCGTCTGTATTTGGCGGCAATACTGGATTTGAAGTTAGAACCGACGATGATTTGGAAAGTGCATTGGAGTGGTCGCGAAATAATACAGGTGTATCGTTAATCGAGGTTCATCTTGATAAGTTAGATTGTTGCTCCGAACTAGTTAGTAATCTTGAGCCTTGATGGCTGCGTATAGTTCGTTCTTCGAGTTGATTGTCAAAAGAATACTCAATAGAATTAAACTGACAGTTAAATTCAAGCACTTCATTTTTTATTATATCTGCCGGCACCTGGTCTTTTAGTGTTTTTTTAAAAAACTTAGCTAGTGTTGCCATATCTTTTTCTTTCATGCCGCGTCGCGTTATCTCTTGAACACCAATACGCAATACTTCAATTCCAAAACCAACTCTTGAGTTAGTGCAAATATTAGCTTGCATTAATTGTCTGCAGGCGTTTATATAACCTCCAACAGAATCACCTTTAATTAATAGTATGTGCGATTGAGAATATTTTCCATTCTGTTTAAACATGTCAATATCGTGTTCAGCTAAATGATTCGCCAAACTTTGCGCATTTAACAACATTTGTTTGGCATAGTCTTTGCCGAACTGTTTCATTTCGAGTATAGTGACAAAAAGAGCCAAATCATGATGATTATGTCGATTAGAAACTAAACCGCTATTCATGGCCTCAGTAAGTTTTTGAGCATGCTCTTTAGTTCTAAAGGTAATAAGTGCTTTTTGTGGACCTGGAAATGTTTTGTGTGTATTTCCTTGCAAAATGTCAGCCCCTTCCTGAATAGGATCTTGGAATTGACCGCCGGCAATTAAGCCTAAAGTATGTGAAGCGTCATAAACAATAATAATTTCTGGACCAGCAATTTTACGAATTTCTTGGAGTGGCACAGGGGATAATGGACAACCCATATCAAAATAAATCATTTTTGGCGGTTTATTGGCAATTTGTTTAGCTAATTGATCTAAATCAATCGAAAAGTCAGGTTTTACTGGTAAAGGGGTAGATATTCGTCCCATTCGATTTATAACAAATGAAGTAGCAAAATGGCCGCCAGCACGATAGTCAACTGAATAAACTGTATCGCCTACTTCGCTGAAAGTAATAATGGTGCAAAGCATCGCATGAATACCAGATAATAATCTAAATTCACTTTGTTGTGACTGAAACATATCTAAAACATGAGACGAAGCTGATTCTTCAAGATCATACAGGTGCTTTAAACCCTTAAAGGTAAAATCTTCAATCGTAACAATTTCTGAGTACTTATGTTCGTTTGCAGTACCTAGATTGTATCGGTCTGAAAGCCTGCTTGAGAGCATAGAACGTGCCGTACGAGACATTTGATTCTCATTAGCATTTAAATTGATAATTTGGCTGTCTTCGGTCTCTTGCTGCTTAATTTTGCTCAAAAAATCATGAATTTCGGTGTTTCTCGTCAAAGGCACTTTTTGTCTCCTAAATAGCAGGGGCTGATTTCGCCAAAAACTAAGCCTGCTGAATAATGGCATTAAAGCATGATTACCAAAGTCTTGACAACATGTGTACATACGAAGTAGCATAACTTTATCAGTCGCTTAGGCTGATTTTGAGGAATAAAAATCATTTATATAAACTCTTAGAAAGACCACCTATGCTTACAACAAATAATAACAAATATGAGAATGTTTATGAACTTTCTCCGCTTCAAAACGGCTTGTTATTTCATGTTTTGTATCAACCAGAATCAGATGCATATATTGTACAGCATATTTTTGAATTACCAGATTTAAACAAAAATATTTGGCATCAAGCTTGGTATTTAGTGATCAGTCGGCATGATGCATTAAGAGCAAATTTTGTTTGGGAAAAGCTTACCAAACCACTCCAAAGGATTCAAAAAGAAATAGTATTGCCATGGCTAGAAGAAGATTGGTCTAAGAGCAATGATATAGAACATGTGCTTCAGGATTGGATACAATCTGAAAGAATAATAAAATTTGATTTAAGTAAAGCTCCATTAATGAGATTTAGTCTGATCAAGAAAAAATCTGCAGGGTATTATTTTATTTGGAGCATCCATCATTTACTTTTAGATGGTTGGTCAATCCCAATTATCTTAGAAGAAGTAATGGCCGCATACAATGCATTAATTACTGATCAACCATTAAAATTGGCAGCCAGAAAACCATATAAGGATTATATAGCATGGTTGTTGACTAAAGATCAGCGAAGGGCAAAAGAATATTGGAAGGAATGTTTATTGGGAGCTACGCCCACGATATTGCGCGACAAACCCATTGCTGAGATTAATGGGTATGCACAAGATAAAATAATTCTTAAGCAAGGAGAAAGTGCTAAATTAAATGAATATGCAAAAACAGCGGGTCTAACTACCAACACTATAATGCAAGCTGCATGGGGTATATTGTTAAGTAAATATACCAGACAAGATGATTTGGTGTTTGGCGCAACTGTGTCAGGAAGAAATGTTGAGCTTGCTGGAATAGAAAACATGGTCGGGTTGTTTATTAATACCTTGCCAATAAGAATACAAATAAGACCCAACGAAACTATAAAAGAGTTTTTACAAAGACTTCAACTACAAATAATTGATGTACAGAACAATGGTTATATCCCGCTGCCAACAATTCAGTCATTACATAAAGAAACTAAATTGTTTGATTGCATATATGTATTTCAGAATTATCCTGCCGCTGAATATAAGATCGATATTGGAAAATGCAACAGCGGTGAAAAAGCTTTGGTAAAGCGTGTCCAAGTAATTGAAAAAACAGAATATAAATTATCCATTGCAATAATCCCTCTAAATAACGATGAAACCGAAATCAGGTTGGACTATGATAAAAGATATTTTTCAAGGCAAGATGTTCTAATGCTGCTGAAAAATATGAGGCAATTGATAGTTAACATAATAGCAGATGAAAACCAATGTGTGGGGGATATATCGCTTCTTGGCATTTCCGAATGGACATCATTATATCAGACAAACAAGGTTCAACAGCAAGATTATAATAACAAATATATTCACAACTTGTTTGAAGATGCAGTTCAAGGTAATGAAAATAAAATAGCTGTAATATATGAAAACACTGCAATGAGCTATTTAGAACTTAATGCGCGTTCAAATCAATTGGCACATTATCTAATGAGTGATGCTTCGGTGCAAGCCGATGATCTGGTTCTTATATGCCTAGATCGAAGTGAATATATGTTGCTGGCAATGTTGGGTATATTAAAATCTGGAGCAGCATATGTTCCGATTGATCCTGCTTCTCCAGATGATAGAATTAAATGTATATTAAATGATGCAAAAGCAAACTTAATAATATGCGATGAAAAATATCGGCATAAATTATTTAAAATATGTCAAGATTTACAATCTAATGCTAAAATTATTGAAATTGATAGTGCTAATATTATAAAACAACTTAGTTTGCTACAGGAAAATAATCCGCCCACGATCAGAAGAAGTAATAATCTTGCCTATGTAATATATACATCAGGAAGTACTGGTGCTCCTAAAGGGGTAATGGTTGAACATAATGGAGTTGTGAATACATTATTATTTCAAGCCAATTACCTGCGTATTAATTCTCTTTCAGATCGAAGTGAAGTTTTCGGGTCATTTCATAATTATGTGTTTGACGCTTCAGTTCCGAGCCTATTCCTACCATTAATCACCGGACAGCAACTTGTAATAGCCAAAAATCTATTAGAAGAGGATATTGCTCAATTTATCAAAAAGTATCAAGTTAGCATAACAATAGTTCCGCCTCGAATTTTAAGCATTCTGTGCGATGAAGTTAATACATTAAAATATATAATAATGGGCGGAGAACTACCGGATCAAAAAATAGTTGAGAATTTAATTCGATCTGGAATTACTTTGTTTCAAGAATATGGATTAACCGAGACTTCTATTGTTAGCACGCAAGTTAAGCTCGAATCAAACGCAAACCTCTGTTATATCGGTAAACCTATTGCAAATACTATGCTGTATATCTTAGATCAACATTTGGTGCCATTGCCTTCAGGTTCAGTAGGTGAGCTTTACATCGGTGGCATAGGTCTTGCGCGCGGTTACTTAAATAATCCACGTTTAACTGCTGAACGTTTTATTCCTAATCCATTTAATAATAGTAATGAAGAGGCAGGAAGCCGACTATATAGAACAGGAGATTTAGGAATATATCTGGAGAATGGTGATATTGAATTTATCGGACGTACCGACCATCAAGTAAAAATCCGGGGATTTAGAGTTGAATTAGGTGAAATCGAGTCTGCCATACAAAACGTTGCCGGCGTTAATCAAGTAGTAGCCGTTATTAGGGAAGATATAGAACAATTTAAAACAATTGTTTTATATATTGTTTTAAACGATCGTGAAGAGAATGAATCAATAATTGATGCACAAGAAATAGTTTTATCTTGTCAGCATCTGTGCAAAGAGAAACTACCAGATTATATGCAACCAAGCCATATAATAGTATTAGATAGTCTACCCTTAACAATAAGTGGAAAAATTGACCGTAAAGCCTTGCCCAAACCAGAAAGTAGAGAGGCATTAGACTTATATGA
>CAYPGU010000117.1:0-6185 GCA_964409995.1 uncultured Legionellaceae bacterium
CTGCATCAGTTAAATGCGGTTTAGGATTAGCTAATAGTGTTTTCCATTCCGGTTTGCCTTGAAACAAATTTGCTTCATGCCACGTGTCACCCGCTTCAATCGCTTCACTCTCTGTGACACTCATAGGTGGTAATACGCGTTTAAACCAAGCAAACAGCGGTTTTATAACTAAAGGTCGGCGTAGCACTGGGATCAGTAAAACTATTGTACTAGCAGCAACAACAAAAACTACAAACCACAAAATCCACATCAGCATATTTGTTCCCCAGTCCGAGAATAGACTTATTTATATACATCGACATTTCCACACTTAATTTTAGATGTTACACCTATTTATATGTTGTGAAAGTCCAAATATTTCCACCAAACAGTAGATTTAGCAGGTCAACTGTATTATATTAAATCTAGAGGTGAGTAAGATGGGTGGTTCAGAACATGTAGAACCAGAAATCGGTAACTGGTATAACTCCAAGCAAGTACACGATGCTTTTGTTGTTCTGGATGAAGGTGATGATTACATTCAAATCCAATACCTCGATGGTGAGCTAGACCGTATTGATTATGATAGTTGGGATGCCTTGCATATGGAGCCTGTAGCTGAACCTGATGACGTTGCAGCGGGTTATGAGATGGAACGCGAGGATATCCTTAATTTGTTGAATGAAATTGAAGAAATCCCTGACCAAGATCTGGAAGATCATTTGAGATACATCGATTCTGATGATTCTGAGTGGCGCTAAGATTCAAATATTCCCACAAATGCGTTATAAAATTGACTAAATTGAGAGAGTGGTTTAGCGTACGCCCTAGCATTAAAAGGGACTGGACACTAACACAGCACTGTGTTTTAATATAAGTAATTGGGCTAATATTACAAAAAAAGGTGGAAGAGGTTAATTATGGCTAAGCTCACCAAGCGACAAAACGAAGTTTTACAATTGATTCAAGATCAAATGACCGCAACTGGCTCTCCTCCTACCAGAGCAGAAATCGCCACTCGCATGGGCTTTAGATCTCCTAATGCTGCTGAAGATCATTTACGTGCACTTGCACGCAAAGGCATCATTGAGCTTATTCCTGGTACCTCACGTGGTATCCGTTTATTGGTTAATAATTCTGGCCTACCTATTATCGGTTCTGTAGCTGCCGGCCAACCAATTCTTGCACAGGAACATATCCAAGATACCTACAAAGTAGACAAGTCTATTTTCAATCCTTGCGCAGATTATTTACTCCGAGTTAAGGGTGATAGCATGAAAAACATCGGTATTATGAATGGTGATTTACTTGCTGTTCATTCCACATCTGATGTACACGCAGGTCAAGTAGTTGTGGCGCGTATTGATGATGAAGTTACCGTTAAGCGTTTTTATCGCGAAGGCAACGTGGTAACCCTAGTTGCTGAAAACGAACACTACCAGCCAATCAAGGTGGACTTAAGCCGTCAAAACTTAGTTATCGAAGGAATTGGAGTTGGTGTAATCCGCAACATGTCCGGTGTTGTTGTGAATAGATAAGGAAAATTCGTCATAGATTAAGGCCGCTGTTGCGGCCTTTTTTTATTCTCGTTTCAATTATAACAGTGATATAATACTGGCTTAATATTTAAGAAAAGCGGTCAACACTGTGCAAACATCCAGTAAGAAAGTAATCGTCGGTATGTCTGGGGGAGTTGATTCCTCAGTGACAGCTTTGCTATTGCACCAGCAAGGCTACCAGGTCGAAGGATTGTTTATGAAAAACTGGGAGGAAGATGATACCAGTGAGCACTGCACTGCCAGCCAAGACGTGCAGGATGCGCGTAGTGTGTGTGAAAAGATTGGGATACCTCTACACACAGTTAATTTTGCAGCCGAATACTGGGATAATGTGTTCGAGAATTTTTTAAGTGAATATAAAGCTGGTCGCACCCCCAACCCTGATATCCTATGTAATCGAGAAATAAAATTTAAAGCCTTCCTACAATATGCACAACATCTAGGTGCAGATTTAATTGCTACCGGACATTATGCCGATAATATTAATTATGGGCAGCATTTCCAATTAGGCAAAGCAACCGATCAAAACAAAGATCAAAGTTATTTTTTATATACTTTAGGTCAAAACCAATTACAATATGCGCTTTTTCCCTTAGCTAAATTAAACAAACAAGAAGTACGTAACATCGCAACCGATGCGGGCTTTATAAATCATAATAAAAAAGATAGCACGGGTATTTGTTTTATTGGCGAGCGTAAATTCAAAGATTTTTTGCAAACCTATTTGCCCGCCACGCCAGGCGAGATTATTACCACAGATGGTAAAGTAATTGGTAAACACGATGGGCTTATGTATTACACCTTAGGACAACGTCAAGGCTTAGGTGTAGGCGGTATAGCAGATGCAGCAAATGAACCATGGTTTGTCTTGGATAAAGATTTAATTAACAATCAGCTAATTGTCGGACAAGGTATGAACCACCCACGTTTATTTGCACCAGCTTTAAGCGCACAACAATTAACCTGGGTTCATGCCGCACCATCAGCAAATGAATTTTCTTGCACGGCAAAAATTCGTTATCGACAAACAGATCAAGAATGTAAAGTATTTCTAGATCCGCAAACTAATACATGTAAAGTAGTATTTCTACAACCACAACGCGCCATTACTCCTGGTCAATCGATTGTATTTTATGATCAGAATATCTGTTTAGGTGGCGGAATCATCGAGGAGCGTATTCATGACTGATCCACAACAATTAAATCGAGCTTTAGCATTAGCAGGTGTTGTACAAATAGCTTCTTTAGTGAAACAATTAGCCTGGAAAGGCACCCTTAGCCAACAGGACTTGGAAACTAGCATTCATAGCATTTTCCAAGTTATTCCAGCCAACGTAATAGAAGTTTACGGCTCGAAACAAAATGTTCGGCGCGGTTTAGAACAGTTAATTGCTCTGCTATCGGAACAAAAAGGCCCTAAAGATCCAGAAATAGCACGCTACACTATTTCTTTGTTGCATTTAGAACGTTTGTTAATTAAAAAGCCTGCGATGCTAAACATCGTACAGCGTGGTGTAGAACGCGCCAAAAACCAGGCCTACCACTTTTCGCCAACGCACGACAATGTAATTGCAAACCTGGCTAGCGTGTATACTGATTCTCTCAGTACATTCAAATTTAGAATTCATGTCGCAGGCGAAGGTGCGCATTTAACCAACAATAACAATGTGAATAAAGTACGCGTTTTGTTATTAGCAGGAATTCGCTCTGCTGTATTATGGCGCCAACTAGGTGGCTCTAGATGGCAATTGGTGTTTGGTAAGAAAACAATTATTTCTGATGCGAGAGAGATATTGGCGAGCATTAACGAAGTTGAGACGGCCTAGTGTCTGTCATCCCCGCTAGATTTGCGCAGCAAATCGTTCAGCGTGGATCTATTATATCCACTAGAACCGCCAGCTAAGTCCAACACGGCACTCAAGGTTAACTACCAAGCCTCAACCGTATCAAAGTTGAAACAAACTCTGATTATTGGAGCATTAATCCTACTATAATAGGACCAACAGTAGTTTTCCTTATTATTTTAAGATTAAGCCTACCGGAATAGGATTTATGGCCAAACAGATAAAGAGTCTTCCATCACCTCACAGATAGTTTTTAATTCAACACCACACCATTGATTGCGTAATTCAAGAAAACTATCCGTATAGATAGATTCTCGAATCCTATGCATTAGATCATTCATAAAATGAGCATTGTGTTGTGAAATCAATGTGAAGGCTAAAGCTGGTTCTGCTTTTAATAAATGATGCAGATAACCGCGCGTATAATTTGCACATGTGGCGCATTTACAATCATCTTCAATTGGATTTTGATCTAATCTATATGTACTGTTGCGTAAGTTAATATGTTCGCGAGTTTGAGTATCATCCCGATTCCAAGGTTTTACCAAAGCGCCGCCATGTCTGGCAATTCTTGTTGGATGAACACAATCAAAGGTATCTACCCCGTGTAACACTCCATTAAAAACATCTTGGATTCCACCTATGCCTAATAAGTGCGTGGGTCGATCTTTCGAAAGCAACGACATAGTTAAAGCTACCACATCATACATTTGTTCTTTATTTGCGCCAAGTGAACCACCGATTGCATGCCCAAAAAATGGATTACTATTCACAAAATCAACACTTTCTTGACGTAAATCTGGATACACGCCACCTTGAATTATGCCGTATAATTTTTGTTGGCCTGTATCATGTTCAAGATAGTTTTGTAAACTACGTAATGCCCAACGATGTGAGCGGTCCATAGATTTTTTGGTATAAGTTTTATCAACATGAAACGGCGTACATTCATCTAGAACTACTATTAAATCTGCCCCCAAATTACGTTGAATTCTTATTGATTCTTCAGGAGTTAATAAATATTCTTTACCATCTATATATGAGCGAAAACGCGCACCTTCTTCTGTTAGACGTACGAGTGATTTTTCCTTACTGATTAAACGTCGGCCTTTAATTTCATCCGCTACGCTGCCAGTGCCAAGACTAAAAATTTGAAAACCACCGGAATCTGTTAGCATCGGACCACGCCAGCCTGTAAATTTTTGTAAACCACCTTGCAAAGCAACAGCTTCTGACCCAGGCTGCAACATTAGATGATATGTATTGGATAAAATGATTTGAGTATTAGCTGCCCTTAATTGTTCAATCGTCAAGGATTTCATTGCTGCTTTAGTTGCGCAGAAAATAAATGCTGGAGTTTGTACGGTTCCATGCGGTGTTTCTAGCAACCCTAATCGAGCAGCAGATGGGCCATATTTAAGCACACTAAAATTAAAATTATTATGTTGCTTTTGCATAACGATAACTCATATACATTAAAGGGGTGAAGGAAATGTTTAAAATCATACGCATGATTTGCGCACTTAAAACATAGGTAATAATCAATTCGCTGTAAGAAATTGGTGTGGCGCTCAACCATTTCCACGCTAAAACGCTAAATATAAATGTATCACATAAACCAGAAATCAACATTGAAACATTTTGCCGTAGCCATAGATATTTGCCGTGCGTTAAATACTTTAGGCCATTAAAAATCAAAATGTCTATCAATTGACTAGACAAATATGCAACCAAACTGGCAGTTAAAATTCTTAGCGATGGAGCGAAGAGCTTGAACATGGCTAGATAATTTTCATGAGCTTCTTGAACTGCGGAGCCTGCATTAGTTAATTCAGGTAATGGATGCCCAAGAGCGATCACCATCCATAACATGACTAGTATTTGACTCCAGAAACACAACATTATAGATTTCTTCGCAGCCTTTATACCGTAATGTTCAGTAATAATATCATTTACAAAGAAAGTCGTGGTAAAGAGTATAGTGCCCAAAGCAATTGGTTCAGCAAAATTAGTGAATACGGTGAAACGCAAAACTTGTATATTGGCAATCATAACCGCCAATACATTGTATACATATAAACCGAATAATCCATAGAAGCGTAATAGACTTAGAATAACAATCCCACAAAAAGCAAATGACCAGATAGTCATTGCCTCAGCAGAGACATGCGCCTGTAACCAGTAAATTATTTCACAAATTAAACTATCCAAGATCACAACCCATAAAGCCAAACTTACAAAGGCAACCAACTAACAAAGCTGGTACTTAGTGTGATATTTTACATAATTTTTAGCCAGGGTTCAAATTATCTGAAGAAGTTGAGACTGACTAGTTATGCTCAGAGAAATCCAAGAGTTAAAACAAGTATCTAAGTTTTAATGTGCCAGTATAATCTCTATATGCTTTGCGCACTTCGTAATCAAGATCTATTTCAAACATAAAATCTTGCATTAACTCAAATGAAAAATCACCACCTAGACGCAGAGCAAAACGTTCAGCCGTATTGGTAAAACTAAAAGTATTGCTGCCAGCCACAAAATTTGAGGTTATAGTTTGTGGTGAATTCACAACATCATAGCTCCCAATTGCGTGCACATCTTTTGCACCCAACAGCCACCAATAATCGCAATAGAATGATAATTTAGTGCCAAAGCCGAGTGTTAGAAGGCTTTTATATTTTTGGGTTACAACTTCCAATGCTGCTGCGCCGCCAGTTTCGCTATACGTAGGTTGATATAGCAAAGTATATTGACCTGTTATAAATGGCGATATATTCGAAGTGCTTGTAAACATATACTCTTT
>CAYPGU010000118.1:0-6122 GCA_964409995.1 uncultured Legionellaceae bacterium
TAAATTTTTGCCATGATGGGCTATAACTAAAGCATTTAGTTCTGGGGTGGCTAACAGCTTGCTGTGCTTCTGTTCGATGCGCCGCTGCTGTTGCTGGTTTATTTTGCGTTTACTCATAGCTGAAGCTTAAATATAAGTTTGGGTTTGAATAACATACCTTGGTGTAGGATGACAGACAAGAAAAATAATTTAATTTGGATCGATCTTGAGATGACTGGCTTAGATCCACACAAAGAACGTATTATTGAGATTGCTACCATAGTAACAGATTCGCAGTTGAATATCATAGCTACTGGGCCCGAACTCGTGATCAATCAGCCGGAAGACCTCCTGAAACGGATGGACGATTGGAACACCAAACAACATAACAGCTCTGGTTTAGTTGAAAAGGTACGCCAAAGCGTAATTACTGAGCAAGAGGCCGAGATCCGCACCTTGGACTTCCTGTTGCAATACGTTGAGCCACGTTATTCGCCAATGTGTGGTAATAGTATTTGCCAAGATCGACGCTTTCTAAGTTTATACATGCCAAAGCTCGAGGCTTTTTTTCATTATCGACATCTAGACGTCAGCACGCTGAAAGTCTTGGCTAAGCATTGGGCACCCAAGCTATTGAATAATTTGAATAAACCATCGACGCATCGTGCCTTGGAAGATATTATTGGTTCAATTGATGAATTGAAGTACTATCGAGAGAATATGCTTAACGTTTGATACTCTTCGATGGAAGGTCAATCGCCTAGTTAAGCAATGGCGAATCTCGCACAAACCCTTCAGCCATCGGCGCTATTTTCCGCAACTTTTAATCTGTAGAATCATAACTATTAAGGGATTTGTCAAAACGGAATTTGGCTAGCAAGGATGCTACATCGCCTTCCCCCAGGGAGCCAAACTACTGGTTGACCCAACAAAATCACGATTCACCCCATACCTACTATTTCTTACACTGCATGCTCCATATTACTCGGAGTGTGTAAATGTTCAAATCAGCTTTTTCCTTACTCGAATTATTAGTTGTGGTTGGCATTATTGCCGTCTTGTCCGCGATCAGCATTCCTGCGTATAGCAATTATTTAATTAAAGCGCGCGTAGTAGAATTAATTGCGGTGGCAGATTCGTACAAATTAAAATTGATTGAAGATTTCATTGCTGGTGAGGCGGTAGAACCAATAACCTACGACTTAAATACCAAATATGTTGCACAAGTCACACTTAGCGCCGCTGAAGATGAGTCAGCCAAACATGTCATTCAAGTAGTAGCCAAAATGAAAACAGCGGATGAGATCGGAATTGGTCTGGCAAAACAAGGATCCGAAGCATTAACACTACAGTTGCAAGGCGTAGAAAATGGTGACATTATTACCTGGTCTTGCCACGTAGATCCGCAATATCATGCTTACGTGCCGAAGCAATGTCAGAACAGTTTAACTTAAGCGAAACCAAAACGAATTTTTCCTTGTCGAGAGTGGGAATAACGTCATCCCGGCCCAGAGACGACGAAGTAGTCTCGCAGAGCCGGGATCCACAGACGGGATAACGAATAATAATTATTTAAATACTACAATATGAGACTGTTAACTAAAATAAATTATGTGCGCTGCTTTGTTACCTTAACAGTGCTGGCTATTCTTACTTGCATGTTTAGTTTTAGCTCCCATGTGGCTAAAATTCGGCAGCACTTTCAACAACAAGTTATTGTTTCGATCCAGAGAGTATTAGATCAACAACAAATACTATTACAGCGCTTAGGGCATAATCTATTATTACCTATACAAAACAAAGATCAATTAGTTATCAGTGCATACTTATCCGCCTATGAAGATCAATTATATGTTGCGGCGCAACAGGGCTTAGCGATCCCAGCTAGTTTGAGTTTAGTATCACTTTCTGCGCCGCTGAACATTATTAGTAGTATTGGATTAGCAGAGGCGAGCACACTAGCGCCAGATGAAGAATACTATTTGCGAGTTGTACGGCAACCAAAAGACTTAAGTATTTCGCAACAATATATTCGGCTTGAGATGCCAGACTGCAAATTGATTAATTTTGGTTTGGGGGTGCTAGATCACCAGCAGCAGTTTATCGCGCATTTAGATGCAAAGATTGCGGTTGCTGCATTGCAGAAATTTGTGCAAAATAGTTTGCCAGGATCTAGTCTATATAGTTTCGACCTTAGCGGGCCCGACATGTTGCAGCCAAAAATTGTTTTACACAAGAAGGTATATTGGTTGGAATATTTTAAATATACTAGCAATATACTTTTAAAATTATGGGTAGTGTTTAGCTTAATCTGGTTTGGTTTGCTTTGGTATTTTAAAAGCCGTGATAAAGACAAAACAATCAATAGCCTTCAAAAAGAGAACGATATAATTTCCACACGATTGAATTATTTGTTGCACGCTAACGTATTGCAAGACAAATATGCTGCAATGTCCAAAAGTAATCAACAGTTACAAAACATTGAATTGCATGATTTCCTGACGGAAGCTCGCACCCTTAATGCTGAATTAATTCATCAACACAATATAAATTTAATATTGCCGCAAGCAGGAAAGCAAAAGAATTTATTCTTCGCGCATCGGTTACATATGATCCAATTAGTAGCTGGAATACTGCAGGAAATAATTTTGCAAGTTGGATCAGGAAACACAATTGAATTACAGATCGAATTGATCGAAGATACAAGCCAGCAACAGTTAATTTTCAAATTTAGCGATAATGGCTATTATTCATCTTTAACAGATCGTGAGATTAGAATTACAACAGCAGATATTCGTTGCCAGGGTTGGAACAATATCTACGCGTTAGCTGCTTTAGAAAACGCTACAATTCAGCACAAGCATACCGCATATGTAGGCAATACAATTACGTTGTCCATCCCGTATCGAGTGAAAAACAATGTTGTTAACCTCAACTGGCTAGTCCCAGAGAATTCATAGGGTTCTTTCGCTCCCGCAAGTTCATCGCATTTATCTGTCATCGCCGAAAATGCGTAGCATTTATCTGTCATCGCCGAAAATGCGTAGCATTTATCTGTCATCCCCGAAAATGCGTAGCATTTATCTGTCATCCCCGAAAATGCGTAGCATTTATCGGGGATATGAACTACCAAGCAAATTAATAGTCATACAATATAGCTGGAGACTATTTTATGCCTGATAAACTATACAGTACCGAACATCTAGATGCGTATTTACGCGGCAAGTATATATACCATTCCCCAGATGGTGATGTAGAACATAACTTGCAATATATGGACGGCATAATTGGAGTTCCAATCTTTGTCGAAGGCGGTGAGATGATAGGCTTTGAGAGATATGATCTATCTGACATTTTAAAGATGGATCAAGAGACAAACCAAAAAAAATTGTTAGACTTCGCGCGCAATAATGACAAAAAGGCTATTTTGCAAATGTTGGCTGCAGAACAGGAATTTTATGCCAAGATTAGGTCTGAGTTTGACGACTACACACACAAAGCTGATGAATATCCTAATGCCACGGTTTTATCGAAAGTATATAGACAAATACAGACATGGACGGAAGCATTAATCTTTAGGGCTGAAAATTATTCAGCAGTACCTTTGCCACTAATAGAGCAGGTGATGAGGGAAGCGATAAAGAGCAAAGATAGAGACTTGGTAGCACAGTTATTAAGTGTGCCGTTAGTGTTAGATTATTTTAATCAGAATCAATATGAAATTCTTAGTTCTGCTGGAGATACTTCTTATCAGGTTGCCGAATATTTAATCAGAGTACATGAAATATATTTACGTGAGCAAATAAGATTATGGCCAATAAATCAGGATTCTCAACGTTTAGATCGATATCAAATATTGCTAGAAGCTGCAGCTAAAGCTGAAAATAAAGAGTTGGTTAGGTTCTTGTTAGCAAAACTCAAGGCTCCCAATTTCTCTATAGATTATTACTCATTGTTGCAAGAAAGCTCTCACAGTTCAGAATTATTGCTAATGCTATTAAATTTTGAAGTCTTCGCTGATCTGATTAGGGAACCTGCTTGTAATGATATAGTAGATAGAATATTGGAAATTAATAACAAGGAATTAATGAACAGGTTGAAAGATTTGGGAATATTTGATGATAGAGATGAGTTAAAATCGCGGCTTATAACTTCTGCCAGTAGTTGTAATATTGCGGCGTTGAATATAATCTTGAGCCCAGAGCGTTCTGAAGCATTGCAGCATCTCTGGGCAGAAGACCTTGAGTCCGTGCTTTCTGGCGCAGTTAGATCTAGGTCTCACGAAGCAATTCATATGATACTGCAGAATGAACATTTTGAACAACAAATCTACTATCTATACTGTATATACCCAGAAACGCTATCTAAAATATTAAATACCGTAGAATGGTCTAGAGATGACAACAGTATTAGTACTATCACGGCCCTAATGCTAGATCAAATATTATGCAAATTTGTTTTGCAAAGTGTTCTCAATGATTTACAGCAAAAACTTACAGATGAACTAGAGCCTAGGGTCGCGAGGATTGATTTTTCGTCCCTATACCATAAAGAAAATAATCTTTTATATTGCTATTTACGCGAGCCTGTAATGTTTGAAACATTCATTTCATCTATGCAATTTTATAATGTTATGCCTGTTGTTGTTCAACAATGCATGGATATATACCGTGCTTCTTTGGGTCCTGAGTTCAAATTTCAGGATATTACCTTAGAAAACATTAATGCCAATCTGACCATGTTCTTAACCTTTGTTTCTCGATCTACGCCAGAAAATTTACCTGACTATGCGAAAATGTTTGCTGAACAATTATTGCCGCATTTAGTTGAGCATAAAGGTGAATATTTTAATATAATCCCGTTTACTGAAGAGAATTTTGCTACAATGCTAAAGTATTTATCTGCCGAAGATATGCAAAAAGTCATAGGTTTGACAGATCATTCAATTCATCATGCATGGTTGTTGAATGTTCTTCTAAACCATATTGATTTCGCAAACGAAAATAGTATTGTTATGTTGCAAAAAATTGCACATATTATGCAAAAAAATCTTACAGATCAAGCTTTGAATATTCTGATAAAATTTATGGAACAAGGAAACGATGTCGGCCTGTTGCTGCTTTCTATGGATCAAGTGGAAGGACTACAAGGAATTAGCACCACGTTAAGTTTAGACTTGATGTTTGCTTTAGAAGACAAGTCAAGTGTATTTTCTTTAATGAAACATAAAATAAGCGAAAATAATTTTAATGACCATATCAAAGAATTAAACCAGGATTTAGATATAAATTTGTCAATCTTAAAATTTATGGTTGAAATGACTACGCATCTCAACAGCATATATGCTCAGGTTTTGGGTGTTGGCGATCACCATAAAAATTGGGGCGATGTGGCTCTTAGGTTGCACGATGTGAAGACATTGGAACCAGAAAAGCTTAACGAAGATCAAGTGCGATTGGTTGAAGATCTTATAATAGTAAACTCAAAATTGGATAAGTTGCAAAATTACTTATTATCATTATCATCAGTATTTGATAAACACAAGACTAAACTTCCGGATGGATTGTTCGAGCTACAGGAGGCGTCATTACATCCAAAGCAAAAATATCCAGGAATTGGCGCCCTTAGATACTAACAGGGATAGATCCCGGTTCGCATAACATGCGACCGGGATGACGTCAGTATTGAAATCCCGGCAGCAGTTATTATCTGTCATCCCCGAAGGTGCGAAGCACTTATCGGGGATCTGAACCACCAAGCAAATTATTGGTCATATATTATAGAGGATACTTACTATGACTGACAAAATATACAGCACAGATCACTTGGATGCTTATCTGCGTGGCGAGGGGGTACTTCGTGATTTTGATAGTGCTCTGCAGAAGGATCGGGAAGCGAACCGCGACAAGTTTTTAGCGTTTATTCGAGATGGCAATAAAATGGCAGCTTTGCAAATGCTGGATGAAGAACGAGAGTTTTATACCAAGACCAAATATGAATATTTATTATACGCTCAGAAATCAAAAAGCTACCGCGGAGATAATCAGTTATTAGAGAGTGCATATTATAGAATGTATTTATGGGGAAGAGATCTTTTTTGGTACAATTTGAAGAATGGATATGCGCCAGGTCGATTAATAGTA
>CAYPGU010000119.1:0-6116 GCA_964409995.1 uncultured Legionellaceae bacterium
GTCTTCGGCACATCAAGAGCTACATTAAGTTGCACTCCTTTCGGTTTACTGTAAGCAAGCAACTGTGCATCTGAAGTAGACACACAGAACCCTCCAGTTGCCGCACCTTGCACGATAACTGTGTTCTTATTGTCCAAAATTGCCCGCATCGATTCTAAACTAAAAGATCCATCAGCACTTTTTACACTTGGGTATTTCGTAGTTGGTTTGCTGCTAGCAAACATACTAGGTCTGCGCACCCCTTGTTTACTAACTGTTGCTTTTTGCTGAGCGATAAATTCTTGCTGCAACTTTCGTACTTCACTTAAACTAATTTCAAGCTTGCCATCAACAAAACTCTTTGGATCTAATTTTAACACCGGATGATAATCATCCCCTTCGGCAACCATGCTATATGGATGTGGGCCTAAACCACCTTTAAGCACTAGGCCAAAGCTTGCACAAAAATTTGCAATATATTTTTTCTTTTCATCCTCAGGCAATAAATCAAAGCCTTTTTTCAACTGAGTTAAATCAATCTTTAACACATCTTCAAACTTATTGTTCACCGTACGGGTAATATAGGTGCCACAATCAGTTTCGGTACCCACACAGTGATTACCCCAAGTTATGCCACCCGAATTAGCAAAAGTAACTCCTTGCTTTTTAAAGACCTCAGGGATCTCTTTGTCTATGATTTTCCCTGTTGTTGCGCTAACTTTTACCTTCTCAAAATATTTTATGCCATCTCCAAAATAGAAAGATTCTAGTTCTTGCTTATTATTTAAGTATAATAACATGTCCTCGATTGTTAAAGTTATTTCAGTTGTAGTACCAGGCAAAGTGTATTTGACTGGGCCTTTCAATGCTGCGAGCAATTCCTCGCGCGTCCATTTATCCTTAGCAGGTAAACCGACAGCATCCATTGCACCCATAATCAATCGAAAATCCTCTGCACTAGTTACATATGAAATATTTTGATGAATCTCTGTTGATTGTAAAAACACCGGATATTCTGGTACTTCTCCGGTTTTATCCACCAAGGCAAGAGTATCTACCAAGCTTTTTTGTTGATTAGCATAGAAGTCTTCATTCTTTGCGCATGCACAACTTAAAGTCTGTCCTCCTGCACAAAAGCACTTACAAGTGTCTACCGATAAAGTCACACTTTCGCGGACAGCTTTCTTATCAGCCGCAGAGAGCATTTCTTGTTTTCCTAACAAATCTAGCACATTATTCGCAGCACCGGCACCCGCTTCCATTCTTGCCGCATGCTCCGCATAAATTTCCTTCATCTTGCTGCCAAAATCCTCTTTTTTGCCTTGCAGATAACCCTTAAGGATTTCAGCGAATGGTTTCATAAGTTGCACGTTAGTACCAATTTGTTCATTCATCGCTTGGAACAATTTGTTGTCTGAAGTAATTCGTTCATAGAAGGCCATGCATGCAAAATCATGCGCTGTTTCCAAGTTTAAAAATTTATCAAATGGATTAGTCTGTGTAAAAAATAGTTTTTTCTGTGTAAATGATGACTTTACATCACAGCATAAAGCAAGTAGTTGCTCATAATCACGTGCTTGTTCTGGTTGGTTAGCGTCCTCAGCCGCGGTACGTTTTTCTAGTATTTCGATGTACGTCTTTAGCTTTGTCCACTCTTTACGATCAATCCAGTCAAGAATGTTATTAAACTGCGATTGTTCAATAACTCCCTTCACCAATAATTGTAGTAACTGTTCAGCCACAGTTTCAATCCCCGGCACATTAGCAATGTATCTAATTACGTTGGATATTTTTTGATACTCCTCGGGTCTGTAATCTGCAATTCGTTTTTCACGTTCATCAAGCAACCTTATATTATCCTTTACTAATTCTAGATCTTTACCAGTTTTAGGTGAATTAGCAGCAAGTAGTTGCGCATATTTACGTGCTTCTTCTGTTTGGTTAGCATCCTCAGCCGCGGTACGTTTTTCTAGTATTTCTATGTAAGTCTTGAGCTTTGCCCATTCCTTATTTTTGATCCAGCCAAGAATGTTATTAAACTGCGATTGTTCAATAACCCCCATGCCCAATAATTTTCGTAATTGTTTAGCTTCCTCTTTAATCTCGGCCACATTAAGAGTATTTTCAATAGCGTTAAATATTTTTTCATACTCGGCTGGGGTATACTCTGCAACTCGTTTTGCACGTTCACCAAGCAACCTTATATTATTCTCTACTAATTTTTGATCTTTACCAGTTTTAGGTGAATTAGCAGCAACATGCAACGCTATTTCTGCATGTCCGGCAAAACCATTTAGCATGCGCGCCAAATTAACTTTCTGATAATCTTTATTATCACTTTTATCGTAACCACCTAATTCGTTAACTCCAAATATTGTTCTCAACTCGATTTGCAGAGTAGAAGTAACATTTGGAAATGTCGCCATAAACGCACCACCGAAATTTCTTGTGTCAGTCATAAATAGTGGTTGAGTTATTGCGTCGAAATTAATCTTATCACGTATAGCATGTAATTCCTTTTCAAATAAGATAATAGCTAAATCGGCTTTGAATTTGGCTTTATTTACATTACCATTTATTTGATTTACTAAATCATCTATACCATTTGCTGTAATTTCTTTTTGCACTTTATCTACTGATTTAGATATTCCAACCTCTGTCAATAGATTAGCTATTTCTTGTTGTTGTTCATCAGTCAGTTTGTCAAGCTTATCTTGTAATCTTTTAAGACCTACAGATCCGTTAGAGAATAGCTCTATACTGTTTACTTCTTCTAGGTATTCAGTCACTGTATGATTAAAGATTGTATCCTGTAGTGCATAGGATAGTTTATCTCTTAATTCCGGATCTTCCTTAGCACGTTCACATACTGCTTTAAATGCCTGTTTAAACTCCTGTTTTTTTGCCTGCTCCCTTTCTTTCTTTGTTGCGTATTTTGCGACAGCAGCATCTATTCGCTTCTTTTCTTCATCTGTAGCATATTTATCAACAACAGCATTTATTATAGGCTCCTCTATCATGCCGCCAAAAAAGGCGTAACGACCACTTTCTCCTCTTTCCCCTACCTTCAATACTATCCCGTACTTAGAATCAAAGATCATGCTTACGCCATCTATTGCAAAGTTTGGGCCATTATACCCCAGTATCGACAGGCCATACTTGAGAAATGAGTTGGCGCCCAGCAAGTTTTGTGAAGCTGCATGTTCTTGCATAAGGCTTGCATATGCAGCTTGATCAATTACCTGCAATAGAGTTGCAACTGGATGCTCTGTCGATTTTTCAGCGCCAGATCTGTGGTAGTATCCTTTAGCATTTTTTTCTAGCTCAGTATTTAAATCTGTAACAAATGCTTTGAATTCTGCAATTTGATCTTCGGTTGCATCTTCCTTAGGAAATTTAACAATCACAAATGGATCACCGGATTTTTTTTCAGAATCAAGGCTTAAATTTTTATGCACCACAAACTGCGTATATTTTTCTAGAACACTACCTATTTTTGCTCTCTGCTCTTCATTGTAATCTACCAACTTAATAAAGTATCCGCGCTGCGCTAATGTCTGTTGATACAGTAAATTGGCTTTACGTATGTTGGCGCGGATTACATCTAATTCTTGTGATGTGATTGGCATGTTAAACTCCTACTATATTAAAGGCGCTGAGCATTCAATTTACTGTTTAGATCTGCAGCTGCATTACGCACTAATGCAAATCTAATAATGTTATAGATAGGTTATATGACCCAAGGAATTTATATTCGTTCAACTTTATTAAGCTTTATCTATAGTGTATATACATATCACTCCTTTTTGTTAGTTAAAATACTTTACTTTGGGCTGTATTCCTGATACGATCATAAGTAGAGGGCAGGAAAATTCAGTGTATTTTAACGTATTTAGGCTCTCAATACGCAAGAAGGAGTTTGAGAGATGGGTGCTGTATTTAGTACCTCACAAACAGAACAAGTTCTCTCTATGTCCGAACAAGAGAGCAACCACAATGTTGAACAAATCGGCGAATGCGCAACGCTGATCCAACAAATCTCACGCAAGTTAGTAATTGCTCAATCCTCTCTAACCCCGGTCGAAACTCAATATCTGTATGAAATTGAAGACTATCTAAATTACCTGTTAAGAGAACATGTGTATGAATTAGCCGGAGCTGCAGCCAAGATCGAAACTGCATTATCCGATCTCCATCATCTAAGCACAAAACAAAGAGCCCGCTTAGCTGTGATAGCAGAAAATGCTGCTATACGCGATATACTGGCTTGCGATCAAAGATTAGAAAAACTACTTGAATTACAATTACAAGTTTGTCGCTGTTACACTAAAATTAGCCGCGGGAATTTTATACGCTTAATTAAACGTATTAATGATGCTTTAGCGCAACGTCATTATGAATGCGATAATTTTGATCTTGTACTGCAAGATATTTCTGCACATCTAGCGCGTGCGATTACTTTCTCTCATACGTCAACTGATGTGGATCTAGTGTCGGATCAATTAATTTTGCATGGCAGAAAATTAGCCAGCACAGCTAGAACACATCTAGATACTAGCGCTAAGTGTGTGGACAAATTACTAAAATTACAGAACGAAGTTATTGATGTTAATTGGAAAATACATAAACCAAATTTGCTACGTACTAGAGCTAATGTTAACCATGCATTAGCAGAAAGAGCTTATTTAGATCCTAGATTCCCTGCAACTTTGCGCAATATATATGCTACTTATCGCAACAAACAAGATACAGACGTTTGCCGACAACAATTCCGTACTACAGATGCAAAACGTTTTAGAACCTAGCTCCAGCTTGCCCTCGCCGCACAAATGACTTAAACTGTATGCATGCACAGTATAAAAATAGCTAACTTACATGACCTACCACTACCTTTAATGGGCTCTAAAGCCGCCTGTGGCTTTCCCTCGCCGGCAGACGATCATTTAGAAAGTGAATTAGATTTAAATCAATATCTAATCAAACACCCGGCGGCAACCTTTTTTGTGCGTGCCAGTGGTGATTCTATGCTCGAGGCCGGCATCTTACCGGGTGATATTTTAATTGTGGATCGCTCTTTAACCCCACAAAATAATTCAATTATTATCGCCGCGGTTCATGGTGAATTTACGGTTAAATATTTAAAAATAAATCGCGGTCAGACCTTCCTTTACCCAGCTAATAAAAAATATCTGCCACTTGAAGTATCGAAACTAGAAAATTTTCAAATTTGGGGGGTAGTAACTTATGCCATCCACGATTTACGCGTTAGTTGATTGCAATAATTTCTATGTATCATGCGAACGAGTTTTTGATCTAAGCTTGCAGAATAGGCCCGTGGTTGTTTTATCTAACAATGATGGTTGTGTGGTTTCGCGTTCCAACGAAGCGAAGCAATTGGGAATTGCAATGGGTGAACCAATCTTTAAGCTGCGTGATTTGGTACGCAAACATAATGTAGCAGTTTTATCATCTAATTTCGCACTCTACGGTGATATGTCTGCACGTGTGATGGATGTAATCATGCACTTTATGCCAGATGTTACAATCTATTCTATAGATGAAGCATTTGTTGATTTATCGAGCCTAGTTGATAATTTTGATGTGAATAAATTATGCCTTGATTTGGTGAAAAACGTTGAACAATATACTGGAATCCCTATTTCAATTGGTATTGCACCCAGCAAAACCTTGGCCAAGGTAGCCAATCAGGTCGCAAAAAAGTCCAATACACGACAACGAGTATTTAATTTTGATAATGAGCACAAAACTAAAGTGGTGTTAGATAATTTCAAAATTCGCGACATTTGGGGGATTGGTTCGAGATTAGAAAAAAAATTCCATGCCTTAGGGATTTATACCGCCAGTGATTTATTACATACGCCAAATACAACGATTAAATCGTCCTTTAATAAAACCGTGCAGGCAACAGTTTTAGAACTACAAGGTGTTTCATGTATAAATTTAAAAGACAATCATGCTAATAAACAACAAATTATGGTGTCACGCTCTTTTGGCCAGCGAGTGACAAGCATAGAGCCATTACAAGAGGCCTTAGCCACCTATGCCAGCGTAGCAGCGGAAAAATTGCGCAAGCAAGGCTCAGTAACCAATGGCTTATATGTATTTCTGCACACTGG
>CAYPGU010000120.1:0-6051 GCA_964409995.1 uncultured Legionellaceae bacterium
ACAATCAAGTTACCATAGGCGCACCTATATCAGTAAAAGCACGCGCTTGTGATACTTGGATTACAACCCAAGTTAAAACCCGTTTGATCGGCAATCGTAATATAGGTTTCAATCGTGTTAAGGTAATTACAGAAAATAAAGTTGTCTATTTGATGGGTATGTTAACCCCTGACGAAGAAGAAATTACCATCGACATAACTCGCCGCGTACCTTACGTGGAACGGGTGGTGACAATAATAGAGCGGGCGCAAAAAGGTGTAGTTGGTTGTAAATAATTCTTAGCTGTAATCCCCGCCGCAGCTGCCACATGGCAGCGTAGAGCGGGGATCTAATTCTAACCAATATGTTCCACTAAAAACTTTTCCATCTCGGCATAGAATTCAAAACGGTTCTCTTCGTTATGGAAGCCGTGCCCTTCGTTTTCTTTTACCATGTATTTAACTTCAACACCGCGTTGGCGTAATGAATTCACAATTTGATCAGATTCATTAATATTTACACGCGGATCTTTGGCACCCTGCGCAACAAACAACGGCGTAACTATTTTATCGGCATTTTGCACTGGCGAAACTTCTAATAAATATTCCTTTTCAGTTTCCGGATCGCCAACCATCGCTTTCAATTTTGCCAAATATGATTCCCAATACGGTGGCGCTGTATTCATGAAAGTAAATAAATTTGACACTCCCACAAAATCAATCGCACAGGCATATAGATTAGGCGTTAAAGTAATTGCCGCCAGCGTCGCATAACCGCCATAGCTACAACCGTAAATAGCAATCCGCTTTGGATCAGCAATACCTTGCTCAATTAACCATTCCACCCCATCAGTGATGTCATGCTGCATGGTACGACCCCATTGCTTGAAACCTTTGCTGAAAAATTCTTTACCATATCCAGTTGAACCACGAAAATTCATTTGAAATACTGCATAGCCGCGGTTAGCTAAAAATTGCACTTCTGCTTCATAGCTCCATACATCACGCGCCCATGGACCGCCGTGTGGATTAACTACGATCGGTAAATTTTTGCCACTTGAATTTAAGGGTAAGGTTAAATATCCATGGATCGTTAAACCATCGCGGGAAGTATATTTAACTGGCTGCATGGAGGCTAATTTATCAGTCACTAGTTCCTGACCAAAGTCATACAGTAAAGTAAGCTTGTCGTTTGGTGCATCATATAAATAATAATTGCCGCGTGTTTTATCACTGTATGTACAGACAATAAATAAATCTTCGTTCTTATTCATACTTGGCAGAGAAATATCAATCACGCCCAAATGCTTTGCAAGCGTAGAATAAATTTGTTCATGTTCGGCATCCAGAAATTTATGCTCATGTTTCCAGGTGGTATATATTGCATCAGTAATAACCTTTCTTTTACGTGAATAACCTAACGATTGTGCATCTACTTCTGGATGTTCAAATATTACTTCCAATTCAGCACCAGATACAGGATCAATTTTCACTATCGCAACTTTATCGCGCTTTAAATTTGAACAGGCATATAATTGCTTGTTATCAAAAGTAAAAAATAGTGGATAAAATGTACTCTTGAAATCATATTCAATTATAACTTTGAAATCTTCTTGTTCTGTGGCGCGTGTCCAGACTTTAGTAATTAACCCATCATTTTGAATTGCAGCTCTGACCTGGCCAGTATGATCCGCAACCCATCCTTCCATGCCACCCTTATTTTCCGCAACCATGCGAATTTCGCCAGTATAAACATTTGCTCGATACACATCGAACATAGTTGCATCGCGTTTATTTGATTCAATTAAAACATCAGTTTCGCTAACCTCAGTTAATCTATCCATAACGTGAGTACGAGTGTTTGGAAACGGGGTCAAATCAATCTCTTTGCCCGTATTTATATCTACGCTAAATTCATGAAAATTTTCATCGCCACCAAAATCTTTGCTGTATACGATTACATCATCACCCTTCCAAAGATAATTAAATACATTCCGATCTTTAACAAAGGTGATTTGTTTTTCTTCGCCGACTGGCAAGCGTTCCGCAGATAGCTTTCTTACGAAAACATTCATTCTTTGTTGCCATGGCTTGCGGTATGCAATGTACAAGTTATTACGTGAGACTTGAAAATCCGTAATGGTTGGATTTTTAAAAAAGTCTTGTAAAGGGATGAAGTTTTCTTGATTCTGAAGCGCAGCACTCATATTAAACCTACATGTTCTGGTGGAGTATTTATAATATACCTAAACCACAACTGATTAAAGACTCAGCCATAAATACTAAAAAACCCACACAAACGACCAGGCATTAAACACCACTTTGACACAGCTTTGCTAAACTACATAAGTAGTTAATGGTAGTACAGGCAAATATAATGATAAAGCAGTACATAGTATTAGTTTTGGCTCTATTATTCGTTCCTGTAGTCGCACAAGCTGGTGTATATGTAATAAGCCCTGATAGCGACATGGTTGGCGAAGTGCAAAAGTATACAGTACAAAAGGGCGATGACTTTGCCTCGATTGCACGTAAGTTTGATCTGGGCTGGTTAGAATTGCAAAAATCAAATCCAAAAGTAAATCCAGACAAACTAGCTGTCGGTACAGTTTTAATTATCCCTACAGAATTTATTTTACCTAATGTGCCCCGCGAAGGTATCGTGTTAAATTTGGCTGAGTTGCGTGTTTATTATTACGAACCAAATAGTGATGTTGTGGTAACCCATCCGGTTGGATTAGGCCAACAAGGTTGGAAAACGCCGATCGGTGAAACTACTATTGTGCGCAAACGTGAAAATCCTAGTTGGACTCCACCACCATCGATTCGAGCTGAGGCTGCAGCGCGCGGGCGCACCTTACCATCTGTAGTACCTGGTGGACCAAACAATCCGCTTGGTCTATATGCAATGAACTTAGGTTGGCATGGATATTTAATGCATGGCACTAACGCCCCTTCTAGTATTGGGCAACGCAAAAGCCACGGTTGTATTCGCATGTATGCTGAAGACATTGAAGATTTATTTAAACGTGTGCCGGTCGGTACCAAAGTAATGTTTATTCATGAACCGTTTAAAGTCGGTGTTAAGGGTAGCGAACTATATTTAGAAGCGCATGAACCATTTCCTGAACAATACTATAACGCAAAGAATCATTCCGAAGAACGTATGTTGCAAGAAGCAGTATTGGATAATCCATACCCTGCCGAAGACACAGTTAACTGGTCAGTGGCTGCAGAGTTAATTGATTATACTTACGGCTATCCAGTGTTGATTACCAATATAGATGACGTGACTACACCAATAATATTAACGCCAGTTTTTTAGACATATTGATTTGCTTGGGTAAATCATTTTACAACAGTCAGATGTGATGCCTTACCCTTGCCACCTTTGCCTTTGCCCTTTTCTTCCTTTTCATCCGTAGCTTGTTTTTCTGGTGGTGGCGCTTCATCATCATCTGAGAATACCATGCCACGTCCATTTTCACGCGCATAGATCGCCATCACTGCTTTAATTGGCACGTATACATTATGCGGCACGCCACCAAAGCGCGCCTGAAAACTTACAGCGTCATTAGTTAAGGATAAATTATGCACAGCAGGCATAGAAATGTTTAACACAATTTGCCCACCCTCAACAAAATCACTGGGGACTTCCACATGCTCAATTTCAGCATTAACAACTATGTGTGGTGTGCAATTGTTATCCACGATCCATTCATAAAAAGCGCGAATTAAATATGGTCTAGTTGAAATCATCTTAGGTTCTCATAGTACGTTCGGCATCCGTTAAACTTGCTTGAAACGCATCTCTTGCGAAGATCCGTTCTGCATAGTCTAACACCGGTTGGGCTTGGCTGGGTAATTCAACACCTAACAATGGCAAACGCCAAAGTAACGGTGCGATACAACAATCAATTAAGGAAAATTCTTCACTCATAAAATACGGCATTTCGGCTAGAACTGGAGTTATGCTCGTAATACTTTCTTTCAAAACCTTGCGTGCTTGTTGGATTGTTTTTGAATTTTCTTCTGGATTCAAAATGGTTTCCATTGATTTATACCAATCTTGATTGACGCGATAAATCATAAGTCTTGTTCGACCTTTAGCCACAGGATAAACTGGCATCAATGGAGGATGTGGAAATCTTTCATCCAAGTACTCCATAATGATATCTGAACGGTAGAGTGTTAAATCCCGATCAACTAAAGTAGGAATGCTACCGTAGGGATTATAGGAAGCCAATTCTTCCATGGCTTTACTTGAGGCATCTACATCCACCACATCATAGGTTACGCCTTTTTCAGCTAAAACTATGCGCACGCGGTGGCTATAAGCATCGCTTGCGCCCGAATACAACGTCATAATCGAACGACGATTAGCCAGTACTGACATAGTGTCCCCTAATGTACATCTTTCCAATATTCTCTTTTTAGTAAATAACTAAATACCATAAAGATACCTAGAAATACTAGTACCCACACACCTATTTTCTTGCGCTCAGTTTGGGTCGGTTCTGCGACAAACTCCAAAAAGTTAACTAAATCTGCCACAGCACCATCATACTCTATAGGGGTCATACTGCCGGCTTTTACTATCTGCAAACCAGAATCAGTCAAAATCTGCTCGCCCTGTAAGCTCAATAAAGCATGTGGCATCGCTACATCCGGGTAAACTAGATTGTTCACCCCCCAAGGACGGCTCGGATCAACATAAAACGTCCGCATGTAGCCATAGATCCAATCAGCACCTCGATAGCGCGCCTCAAGGGTTAAATCTGGCGGTGCAATCCCAAACCAATTAGCTCCGTCAGTGGACCGCATAGCAGTTAGCACTGGATCGGTAATCGCAGCGCCAACAAACATTAAATCGTTTTTTACTATATTATCCAGCAGCTTGCCCGATTCATCGCTAATTTTCAGTGCTTTAGCTAAAGAGTCGTATCTGGTGTACTTTAAACTATGACACCCAGAACAATTATCCATAAACAAACGTGCGCCGCGCTGCAAAGAAGCGTAATCAGTCACATCTATCGGTGCTGGTTCCAACTCATAGCTAGCTCCAGCCGCCGAGCTAGCATTGGTGAACAGTAAAGCACTAAGCAGCAAACAATATTGTAACATTAGTACCTCACCCTCTCTGGTTCGGGTTTGGTTTTATCTAATTTAGAATAAATTGGCATCAAAAAGAAAAAGCCAAAATATCCCAAAGAAAATAACCGCGCTAAAATCACTTTGGCATCGGTAGGTGGCTGTAAACCTAAATAACCTAGTCCGAAGAAGCTTACCACAAAAACAGCTAGAGCTGTTTTAAACATCCAACCCTTATAACGAATAGACCGAACTGGGCTACGATCCAACCAAGGAAGGAGGAATAAAATAAAAATTGACAGGCCCATAGCCACAACACCGAAAAATTTATCCGGAACAGCGCGCAAGATGGCGTAATAAGGTGTCATATACCACACTGGCGCAATATGATCTGGCGTGCGCATTGGATCAGCTGGCGTATAATTGGGTGCTTCTAAAAAATACCCAAAAAAACCAGGCACAAAAAATACTACCGCAAAAAACAAAATCAAAAATATTGCCATGCCAAAAGTATCTTTCACTGTATAATACGGATGAAATGGCACACCATCTAAAGGAATACCTTGCGCATCTTTGTGTTTTTTGATGTCAATCCCATCTGGATTATTCGAGCCAACATTATGCAAAGCAAGAATATGAAATCCTACTAAACCCACAAAAACTAATGGCACTAATACTACATGTAAGGCAAAGAAACGATTCAAGGTTACACCACTCACAGTGTAATCGCCGCGCACAAATTCAACGACAAAGTCTCCTACAAATGGGATTGCGCTAAACAAGGAGGTAATTACTTGCGCTCCCCAAAACGACATGTTGCCCCAGGGTAATAAATATCCCAAAAATGCTTCTGCCATTAAACACAGAAAAATCATCATCCCCACCAGCCATACCAGCTCACGTGGTTTACGATATGAGCCATAGAGCATGGCACGAAACATGTGTAAATAAACAACAATGAAAAAGAACGAAGCGCCCACAG
>CAYPGU010000121.1:0-6015 GCA_964409995.1 uncultured Legionellaceae bacterium
CTGCCAGCAAACAAATCCAGGCAAACCGCCTCGCGAATTTCCGGCGCTAACCAATTAAATAAGGTCTCACGTACACGATCTGGGGTGGGGCGCAGGCTTTCTTTGTCAGCAAAGCTTACTTTGCGGCTACGCCATTTACCACCAATAATTCTAATGCTAGACTGTGTCATTAGTTTAGTTTCCTACCATTAAAGGTCTGCAATGTTTAAATTTATATCGGGATTATTGCGTACCAAGCAACAATTTACCAGCCGACTGGTCAGCTTGTTTCGCGGCAAAAAAGCCATCGATCCAGAATTACTCGCTGAATTAGAAAGTATTTTACTAACAGCAGATTTGGGCGTAGCTACAACTCAACTAATCATTTCACAGTTAACCAACCAAATAGAGCGCAAACAATTATCTAATCCTGAAGCTCTGGAGGCGGCACTAAAAGCACATTTGATTGCAATTCTACAGCCATGCGCCAAGCCACTAATAATTGATCACGCACAAAAACCTTTTGTAATATTAATGATAGGCGTAAATGGTGCTGGTAAAACCACCTCGATTGGTAAAATTGCTAAACAATTACAGAGCAATGGCCAAAAAGTTATGCTAGCGGCAGGCGATACTTTCCGTGCCGCAGCAATTGAGCAACTAATTACTTGGGGCGAGCGCAATCAAATTCCAGTGATTTCGCAGCATCAAGGTGCAGATAGCGCTTCGGTAGTATTCGATGCATTTCAAGCTGCTAAAGCACGCAATTACGATGTGTTAATAGCCGACACGGCAGGCCGTTTGCACACTCAAGATCATTTGATGGAAGAGTTAAAAAAAGTACGCCGCGTTCTACAAAAAATTGATCCCAAAGCGCCACATGAAGTTTTGTTAGTTCTAGACGCTTCAATTGGACAAAATGCCTTACAGCAAGCAATCAAATTTCACGAAAGTTTAGGCGTAACAGGTTTAGTTATTACCAAATTAGATGGCACCGCTAAAGGCGGCATTGTATTTGCCATCGCGAACAAATTAAATTTGCCGATTCGTTATATTGGGGTTGGTGAAAGCATTACTGATTTACAACCATTCAATGCAGAAGATTTTGTCGAAACCTTATTTGCGCATGAAAATGTCGAGCAATAATCTGTACATAGATTTTGCATCTGGGGCAAATAATTTTCGTCGCCTGCGCGGTGGTGGGCGTGGTCAGCCAATTGCTCGCGCTATCGGTTTAAAAACTTATGGTTTGCCGCTGGTGGTGATCGATGCAACGGCAGGTTTGGGTCAAGATGCTTTCGTACTAGCCAGTTTGGGCTGTCATGTAACGATGATCGAACGCTCGCCTGTAATTGCGGAGTTGCTGCAAGATGCTTTAAATCGCGCAAGCGCAGACGCAGAACTAAAACCTATTATTGATTTAATGCATCTTATCAACGCAGATGCTAAATATATATTAAGCAATTTGCCGCTGGATGCGTTTCCTGATGTTGTATATCTGGATCCTATGTTTCCAATTCGCACTAAAACCGCCTTAGTAAAACAAGAAATGCGCATCTTAAAAGAGATAGTTGGTGAAGATCCAGATGCAGATCAATTACTAGAAGTTGCGCGCAAAGTTGCGCTACGTCGTGTAGTGGTCAAACGTCCACGCATTGCACCGTTTTTAGCTGGGATTAAACCACATGCAAGTCAGGTTGGTAGGGCGAATCGTTTTGATATTTATATGCCGAGATCAATTTCTGTTCTATAACCTATGATCCTGTTCTTTTGCAGGTTTTGCAGCCTCATCATTAATTTTTTTTAACTTACCAGTAAGATTAGTTACTGTTGTTATTATATTTTCTTTGCTTACTGCTTCATCCTTTGGCACGATACCTGCTTTGGTTGCGACACTTGCCGCTTGTTGAGCATCACTTTTGCCTAACATCATTGTTAGTGCTGATACCATTAGTCCACTCACAAAAGACACTGAACCAACAGCCAATAATCCAAAAGTTACAGCTGCACCCAGTGGGGGTAGGGCCCAGCAGGCAGCGAAAGCGAGTATACCAATTGTTACCGAGACTGCTGCACCAATTTTAAGTTTTCTTTGGGCCTTGCTAGCTTCCTTTGCCTCTCCATGTGCTGTAGTGGCAAGATTTGTATCCATTTCATTCTTCATGTCTTGAATTCCTTCTTGAATAGCACTCATGTATTGCGCATAAAACGGTGAGTTTAGTTCTGCCAATGGCTCGACAGCCTTTAATGCCTCAGTATAAAAATCTTGCACTTCTCTAGTACTAAAATCATTTTCAACACACTTCTCATATTTTTTAGCAAGCTCAGCCAAAGTATTCATCACATCTTGCACAATTATTTGATCCGATGCACTAACATCCCGAGTAGAATTTTGTTTACTCTTTATAATCTCTGCGAGCATTGGTTCAATAACTTGTTGTGCTTTAGCGCGCTCATCTTCCGAGCCAAATTGCGGCATAACTTTTTGCTGCTCTAAAAATCCAAACAAAGCCGCAGAAGTAAAGCCTGCAAAATTTGTGTCTGGAAAGTCCTTTTCAAACTTGTTGAGCGCCTGCATAAACTGAACCTTCGTATTTAATCGCCGATGCCCATGAAAAGACGATGCACCAAAGGTATATCCCTTTTGCGTAGTTCTTGGCTGGCCGTCACGCTTGAATTGGCCACCACTTGCGGCCATCGTATACAACAAATCTAATATGAAAGTATCTCCAGCCATAATGCCCCCATTATATTTAATTTTTAGTCAACCATACCTCCTAAAAGTTCCGCACAGATCGCAAAAAATATGACTCAACCAGTACAAACACACCAAATATCAATACTTTGCACTCCTGCCGCACGCAGTGGCTTGCATATAGATCTGATCGTACTACCAGTTGTAACCACATCATCAATTAGGGCTACATGCTCTGGCAAAGAGAAACTGGAATTCACTTGGAAAGAATTAGTTAAATTTTTTAAACGTTGCTTGCGCTGCAAACGTGCTTGCGGCGGTGTATAACGAGTCCTAAGACAAGCATCAAATGCTAAAGGTATATGCAATGCTTTAGCTATCGGTTGTGCAATTTCAATCGCTTGATTATAGCCGCGCTGCCGAAGACGCTTAATATGTAATGGAACAGGAATTATTAACTCTGGCAATGGTTTAGCAACATACCATTTTGTAGTTATAGCTTCGACTAGTAATGCGGCAAATAATTTACCCACATATAATTGGCGCCCAAACTTCAAACCATTAATTAGTTTTGACAATGGTTGTTCATAGGAAAAAAGTGCGCATAAACGATCATAATTAGGCGAAACATCTTGGCACCTAGCACAAATAATTGCCTCGTTTAACCCTAACATTGGCGCACCACATTGGTAGCAGCGATCTTGTAGCCAAGGTAAATTACTTCTGCAATATGTGCACAAATCCAAATTTTTAGTGTCAGATTTGAATCCACAGCAAACGCATACGTGTGAAATTAACCACTCAGAAAATTGCGCACAGTACTCTAGCATATCTATTAGTTCTGTATTATGCTTAGAAAAATTAAATGCTTTAGGTTTTTAATGCGCACATTATCTCCCACCAAGACTAAGATTGCTGCTGCTTTTTCTTCTGCGGCTAACACTTACGATCAAGCTGCCTTTGTTGAACAACAAATAGGTAGCCGACTTTTAGAGCGTTTGCACGAGTGCAAAATCCAACCACATAAAATTCTAGATCTTGGATGTGCCACTGGTTATTTTGCGAATCAACTGCAAACACTGTTTCCTCAAGCACAGATTACTGGAATTGATTTGTCTTTCGATATCCTAAAGTTTGCTAGAACCAAAAATATTCCTAATACCAATTTTATTTGTAGCGATGCCGAGCAATTACCCTTTGCTAACCAACAATTTGATTTAGTATGGTCCAATTGCAGTTTTACTCCCGGTAATGATCTAAAGTTACTATTTAGCGAAATTGCTAGAGTATTAAAACCTAATGGGCTCCTGCTATTTGCAACTTTCGGTCCAGGCACCTTAGTTGAATTAGGCTTAGATGAGGCATGGCTTGATATGCATATTTTAGGAGATATTCTGCTGCGCGAGCGATTTAAAGACCCGGTAGTTGATATGGAGCAACTAAGCATCAACTACTCTAGCTTGCAAACACTTGTCAATGATTTGCAGCAATCTGGTAGCTACCAATTAGATAGCAGTAAAATATGTGATTCACAAAATGAATTCACTGCAAGTTTTGAAACCATTTATGGCATCGCATCTGGTCAAAAGGCTCGTGCTCAGTTCACCCAAGATGGCAAAACTTATATCCCTTTAACCAGCATCAGCTTTAAGCCAATTAAAGTTTAAATTGGCGGTTATTTTTTATACCGTATTTGAAATATATGAATCACGCCCCTCGCGCCATCCCTGCAGCCAAGCAGCACGTTTATCGATTACAGAGATATATGGGCATTTCTCAGCTGATTTACCATGTATTCCAGCTCTAAATCCAGTATTAAATGCTCTTTCTGCCCTGTCTCTTCTGTGCGCTTTCATTTTTAATCTCCATTAAAAATACCTAACTCTTAAGTATAAAGCTTTTTTAGCTGAAATTTATCCAGCCTTTTAGTGCATATCAACTTATGCTCGCGCATAAAACTTGCCCTTAGAATCTGTTATTTTGTGTGTTTTTATGTTATTCTGTTGACCAAATTTAGCTATTGTTTGATTAGGCATTATGTATGTTATTTACAAGTTGTTGGCGCAAATACAGAAATAATACAAACCTTACAGTTTGGGCACCGGGTGACAGCGTATCCATCCCTACGTCCAACGATGCGGATCTTGAAGAGTTGCGAACTAGAGCAAACGAAATGGCAAAAACTTTGCCTTTTTTATTTACCAGCCCTGCAAGCGATGATTATGTAATAACAGTTACCAGTAGTAGTAAACACTGCAGAATTGAAGCATGCCTCAAAGAAGCACCTGAATTAAGCGTCTGTTTGTATACAGAGTTCAAGCCTTCTAAATTTAACCATTTTTATGATCAAGCTAATTATAAGATTGTATCTTTAACTATGGGCATCGAAGATTTTGAAGAATTTGTTACATTTATTAATCAATTAAGGCCAAGCTTACCAAAACTATCACGCCATGGCTGGTAATTTTAAATAAATATCTTCAGTCTGTGGCCGTAGACTATGCCATAAATAAAACGCTTCCGCTGCTTGTTCAATTAGCATGCCTACACCGTCGAAATAGTTTAAAACGCCTATCTGCTGCATAAAGATGCGCATTTTATTAGCTCGCACACCATAATTTAAATCATAAAAAATAGTGGCTTGTAGATTTTTTAGTGCTGCCAACATGCTTTGCTCTGGCAGATCAGAGCTTATTGTATTAATAATCATATCAGTTTTTTGTGGTATTTGAGCGGTATCTATTGCAGTTACGCCATTGAAGCTTTCTGCCAAAGTAATAGCTTTATTTTTACTACGGTTGAATATAAAAATATTTTGCGGTCTATGTATGAGGAGTTCTGGCAATATTCCATGCACTGCGCCACCAGCGCCAAGAATCAAGATACTTTTATCGCTAAGATTGATGCCGTGTTTATGCAAGGATCGCATAAAACCGATCCCATCGGTATTATCTCCATGCAACGATCCATTTTCAGCTACACTCAATATATTTATTGCCTGCGCATTTTGTGCTGCAACAGATAGCGATGTAGCATGTTGAAATAAAATCTGTTTGAAAGGTCTCGTTATATTTAAGCCAAATCCGCCATTTGAAAAAAATTGTTCAGTTTTAAACTTTAAATTTTCTACTGTCGCTTCGATTAATTCATATTTAATTGTTAAATTGAATTGCTCTGCAAATAATAAATGAATCTGCGGTGAAAGACTTTGTGCTATCTGATTTCCGATCAAAGCGAATTTGCGAGTTTGGTTCATCTTGCACCATAAAAAAAACCCCTAACAACATAAGTTATTAGGGGTTGAGGTCCAAAAAGACCTTAAAAAAAGAGAGTCTGGCAGT
>CAYPGU010000122.1:0-3990 GCA_964409995.1 uncultured Legionellaceae bacterium
CGACTTAGTAGTAGTGCAAGTAGAAGTAAAAGAAGGCACGCGTACTCGTTTACAAGCATTTGAAGGTGTTGTGATCGCTAAGCGCAATCGTGGTCTGAACTCAGCATTTACTGTGCGTAAAATATCACACGGTGAAGGCGTCGAGCGTGTATTTCAAACTCATAGTAAATCAATCAAGAGTATTGAAGTTAAACGTCGTGGTCATGTAAGACAAGCTAAGTTGTACTACCTACGTGATCTATCTGGTAAGTCAGCACGTATTAAAGAAAAGTTGACAATAAAGAACAAGAACTTAGCAACGATTGCTAATGTTGAATCCACACCTGCTCCAGCAGCTGACACGGATGCGACTGAGGCGTAATTGGATTATCTGTCATCCTGGTCAAGAGCCAACGTAGTTGGCTCGAAGTAGCCGGGATCCAAAAACCCACAAACTAAAAAAGTTTGTGGGTTTTTTTTTGTATGGTAGACTTTTATTTGGATTATAAATAACAAGGATGCAACTCGTGAAATTTAACAAGTTAATATTAGGTCTAATATTTGTCTGTAGTTGCACCATGCTGCAAGCAGCTCCTGGTGTTACCGATGCGCAACGCAAAGCAGTCGATGGCGCCCTGAAGAAAGTCTCAAAACAAGCTGGCAAAACGATTACTGCTGCTGATATTCAAGCTACGCCAATTCCTGGATTATTACAGGTAACTTCAGATATGAGCGTGTTCTATGTCTCAACGGATGGCAAGTATTTGATTTTTGGTGAATTCATAGATGTGAATAAAGATAAACTGCAATGGAGTTTGACCGAAGAAGTAGTACGTAAATTAAGACAGGTTGCGATTGCTTCAGCTAATCCAAAGGATTTTATTGTATACCCAGCCAATGGTAAAAAAATTGGCTCAGTTGTGGTGTTTTTTGATATAGATTGTGGTTATTGCCATAAATTACTAGAGAATATTAAAGATTACAGTTCTGCTGGCATTGAATTTCGTGTCTTAGCTTTTCCGCGTTCTGGACCTGGTTCGGAATCATATAACAAAGCAATTGCTGTCTGGTGTGCAGCCGATCCAGTCCAAGCTCTTTTAGATTCAGCGAAAGGTAATGTGCCGAAAGACAAATGTAAAACCACAGCGGTAGATGCTGGATATGAACTCGGCAAAAAAATTGGCATTATGGGTACGCCGACTATTATTTTAGAAAATGGCATGAAAGTTCCAGGTTTAGTTTCTGCACCAGATTTAGCTAATCTGATTAAAGAAGGAAAATAGATGTTCAGAAACCGTCAAACGAGTCAGGATAGTCAGAGCCCAACTAAGGGGCTAAAAAGTCCGGTCAAGAGCCCAATAACTTTGATGTTTGACGGTTCGGTTTATTCTACTGAAGATGTAGTTTTGCATCCGCTGTTAGCTGAATTTTTTGATCAACCCAAATACACAATGCGCGCTCGCGTTGCCTTTGCTTTGGAATTGATATTGCTTGGTATCACAGAGTCAAGTCCTAAGCATAAAATTTCGGAGTCCAGTTTCGCTGTTCGCTTAGTGCTTGGTTTGCAGTCTAAAGAGTTCATGGATGAGCTTTGCAAAGAGTTACGCAAGCATTTTACATTTTATTCAAGTAATTTCAGTACGTCTGTTTCGGTAACTGATGATTCAACTCAGCTAAAGCTATCTTTTCCTAGTAAAGTGATTAATTTTAAATGGGCAGATGTTTTGGTAACTAAAGGTGTTGCGACTAATCCGGAACACTATAATCATATTGATCAGATGATTCGAGCTATATTGCAAATAGCTGCACAGAAAATCAATGACCCGGCGGACAATTTGGAAACTAAAATCCGTGCTATGGAGCTCATGCATTCTATGCTGCACGTTGCGCTTAAAGTTCAATCATGGGATCCAGATGGACTGAGGACAACAGTCAAAGCTAGTGTTGCAGGATTAGTAGACCACTGCGAAGCATCAGTCACGAGTGAGCATAAAACCTTTATTACCCAATTATCTACAGCAATATCCTCATATTGTAAATTTGATAATCTTGAAGTAAGTAAAGTGGAGTCGCTAAAATCTATGCTTGCCGAAGCAATCGCAAAAAGAATAGATTTATTAGAAGTACTAAGATTCAAAACGCAAGAACTACACTCCGGTGGTGGCATTACGGATTATCGATTACCCATTGTTGTTTCAAGCGTAACTTCTGATCTAGCAACAGATTTGCTTGGCATACAACATGGTGTGTTAGCCTTAACAGGAGCGACAGAAGAAGCCGCATCTAATTTACCCATGCAACAACTTGCTTGGTGTGCAGTAGAAGCTTCCTATTGGGATGCCGCAAGCCAAACCAAATTATTTTTCATATTGAACTTACAGCGATCAAAATTAGATTTGCATGGGTTTAATGCAAACAATGCTAGAGTTTTATTAGGCAAGTTTTTGCAGCACCATTTGTTTAGCTTCAATATTGAGCCACTCACTATTGATGTTGGTAAAGGTTCTCATAGTCCGAATAGCATAAGCAGATTGGCACCGGTAATTGCCCGCATGCTAAAATATTTTGCACACACAGTCCCTGGATTAATCCACGATTTCAGCGAATACAGCCAAGTAACCGGCCATATTGTAGTACAGCCTAGAGATTTAATCGAAGTGCCAATATCAGCCGAATTAACGGATACCTTAGCTGAAAGATTCAATGACGAACTTAGTGTAAAGCTGCGTAATGCATTCTATGATGAAGTTAAAGACTTTTTGGATAGACGTAAATTAGCATGTAATTCCATAGCAAGAGTTAAAATTTCTTTTGCCGGTAAAACCACCTATGAATTACAACAATATTTGAAACGTGAAGTATTATTCCAAAAATTAACTGGATATTTTAACTTAAGAAATGGTTTGGTGGTGTGGGATAGAACTCGCACAACTGGGATTGATTTTATTATGGTGCCAAAAGCACTGATCGATTTCATTCCGGGGGCGGATCAATTTTTGACTGTCACGTTGACAAAAGGATCGCCAAGATTGACCGCGTCATCATTCGCATAGCATATAGACACAAACATCGTCAATTTGATTTATTTATTCAACTGTCGTAGAATAGCGTACGTTTTCAGCCAATCATATATCATTCTTGGAGCAAATATGCCTAAATCAGTACTTGAAGTTACAGAACAATTTGGTAAATCTTTAACTGTAGAATACTCAGATATGACTGTTGAAGTTTATGAAGTAGAAGGTTCAACCCATTCTATTGAAGCTAAAATAACCACACCTAAGACTGTTTTATTTTCTTATGGTCATTCTAAAAAGGAAATTGATCAGCAACGTGCAGACATCGTCACAATGTTTGGCAACGCCGAGGCTATGAAGAATGTTGCCAGTGGTGCACCAGTAACAGCAGAAGCAGCAACTACAAGATTTAATGAACGTGCTGATCGATTCATGAAACATGGTAATCCATTTAGTGCTTTTACGCTTGAAAATGCAGAAGATGGTGCTTTTGTTGGCCACATGATTGCTGGCGGTGCAGGCGAGCATCCTATTAGCAAAGCTAAACTGGTCGGAAGAAGCGAATTAGCAATCGTAATTGATCCAGCACAACAAAGCAAAGGCCATGGTACGGATGCAATAACTGCGCTGACTTATGCATGGGCACCTTATTTAGCTAAAAGAGATTTTAAGGTAAATGGTTCTGAGGATTTAGTTGCACTATGGGCTACTGCACATCCTGAAAACGGATCAGCACGCATATTTGAAGCTAATGGCTATAATGCGCTAAGCACTTTTGATCATCCAACCTATAAAGCAGCTAGGACTGAGTATGAATTGTCAGTGGCTGAAGCAGCTGAAGTTGTAGCTAATACGCGTACGAGATTTGCGGTTTAATAATGGATCCCGGCAACTTAGCTGCTAACGCAGCTTCGGCCGGGATGACATTGTTAACGATGCGTCATCCCGGACGCGTGTTAACGATGCGTCATCCCGGACGGGTGTTAACGATGTG
>CAYPGU010000122.1:4090-6015 GCA_964409995.1 uncultured Legionellaceae bacterium
AACGATGTGTCATCCCGGACGGGTGTTAACGATGTGTCATCCCGGACGCGTGTTAACGATGCGTCATCCCGGACGGGTGTTAACGATGTGTCATCCCGGACGGGTGTTAACGATGTGTCATCCCGGACGCGTGTTACGCGAGCCGGGATCTACATATTCACATAATTCGGTCCACCCATTCCTTCTGGCGTTTCCCAATTTATATTTTGTCTGGGATCTTTCACATCACAGGCTTTGCAATGCAAACAATTCTGCGCATTGATTTGTAAATATGGATTATTAATCGTTTCGCCCACAATTTCATATACCCCAGCTGGGCAATATCTTTGTTCCGGTGATTTATAAATTTTATAATTAACTTCAATCGCCAATTTAGGATCAATTAATTTCAAATGTGGCGGTTGATCTTCTGCGTGATTAACATTGGATAATTGTAGGGCGGTCATTTTATCAAAGCTAATTTTACCATCATGGCGTGGATACTTAATTGGTGTGCATTCAGCAGCAGGTTTTAGTTGTGGGTAATCTGCATGATTGTGCATCGTCCATGGTGCATGGCCGCGCAAAATGTAAGTATCAAATGCCGAATATGCGAGTCCAAACCACAAACCATATTTAAAGGCCGGACGTATATTGCGCGCTTTTTTTAATTCCGGATAAATCCAAGATTTTTCTAATGCATTAGCATAAGAGCTAAGTTCTATTGGGGGATCATTTTCTTGTAATGCGGCAAAAATACTTTCTGCTGCCACCATGCCAGATTTAAGCGCGGTATGAATACCTTTGATTTTTGGTACATTTAAGAAGCCTGCCGCACAGCCAACCAAAACTCCGCCGGGGAAAAACACTTGTGGAATAGATTGCAAACCACCTTCATTAATTACGCGTGCACCATACTCAATACAACGCCCGTTATTTAAAATTGCTTTAATGCTCGGGTGGTGTTTAAAACGTTGTAATTCGTCAAATGGACTTAAGTATGGGTTAGTATAATCTAAGCCGATTACTAATCCTAAAGCTACTAAGTTTGGCTCTAAGAAATATATAAATGAACCACCATAAGTGTCATTATCTAATGGCCAGCCAATGGTATGAATTACTTTACCTGCTTGATGTTGCGTGGCAGGTATTTCCCACAATTCTTTAATCCCTAAACCGTAAGTTTGTGGATCTGAATTGCGCGCAAGATCATATTTCTTAAATAAAGTTTTGCTGATTGAGCCACGACTGCCTTCAGCTAATACAGTATATTTGGCATGTATATGCATACCAGGTTGATAATTAGCTTTTTTTGTGCCGTGTTTATCTATGCCAAAATCTCCGGTTGCAACACCAATTACACGCTCATTTTCAAACAATGCCTGACTTGCCGGGAAACCAGGATAAATTTGTACGCCAAGATTTTCTGCTTGAGTAGCCAACCAGCGACATAATTGGCTGAGGCTAATTATGTAATTGCCATTGTTATGCATTTGAGGTGGAGTTGGTAATGTATATGCTTTATCTTTAGTTAAATACCAAAAAGAATCATGGACTGCTTTTGTGCTAATTGGTGCGCCAAGATCGCGCCAATTTGGCAGTAATTCATTTAGCGAATTCGGCTCTAATACTGCACCTGCAATACTATGCGCCCCAACCGTAGCACCTTTTTCCAAGACACAAATATTTAATTCTTGCTCGTGTTGCTTGGCTATTTGCGCTAATCGTATAGCTGTTGCGAGGCCTGCTGGTCCTGCGCCAACGATTAATACATCAACTAACAATGTTTCCGTGCTATTGTTCATAGGATATTTCAAAATCTAGTGTATAATAAAAGTAGCCAAAGCATCCCAGATGCAGACTATGAAGGATTATTTTAGGGTTAATATGTCCAAATATCTACCACAACTTGCGATATTTATTTTTTGTTTTTTAAGCGCAGCAAC
>CAYPGU010000123.1:0-6013 GCA_964409995.1 uncultured Legionellaceae bacterium
TTGATTAAATCATCTACCGCAGACAGATAGAAGTTCAGTTTTCCAGCATATTCAGGTTTAAAATCCGTATCCTTTAATTCAATAACACAGAAGCAACGCAATTTAAGGTGGTAAAAGAGCAGATCAATGTAAAAATCTTTTCCTGCCACTTCTAAGTGATATTGCCTTCCAACAAAGGCAAATCCCGCTCCAAGCTCAAGCAAGAACTTTTCCATATGCTTAATTAATGCTTTTTCTACTTCACGCTCTTGTGCTTCATCCCCTACATTGAGGAAATCAAAAATGTAAGGATCTTTGAGAGTGTAGTGGGCAAGATCTGATTGTGGTGATGGCAGCTTATTTTTAAAATTGGTAATAGCGGCGCCTTTTCTTTTATGAAGAGCTGTTTCAATTTGAGTAACCATCAGGGAACACGACCAACTGTGTTCAATAGCATTTCTTGCATAGAATAGACGGGTTTCTCTATCTGAGATTTTGTCTAGTAAGGTGACATTATGATGCCAGGTCAATTGTGCAGACACAGTCTGCACAATTGCAATATCTGGGTACTCAGCGGCAAACTTGCGCATATACTTGAGGTTCCTAGTACTAAAACCCTTGGATTCTGGAAATGCAGACTTCAGGTCTTGGCTTAACTGGTCAATAATTTTAGCACCCCAACCATGTATATTTTGAGCTTTAAGGATTTCAGTCCCGATATGATGATATAAAAGTATTAACTCAACATTTACAGATAAGGCGGCTTTATAGCGCGATGAGCTTACGCGTTGTTTTAAGTCATCTAGGAGTTTTAAATAAATACTGTCAGAGAGATTTTTATTCATTTTTAACTTCATGAATTAAGGATGGAAGAATTTAATTCTATATGTTTGCTAAGGCAGTTAGCAATAGATCTTCATCTAAAAAAGGAATTAGTCGCGAAATGGCTCTAATGCTGCATCAAGATTAATCGCATCGCAATACAACAAAAACTTTTCGCGCAAGGTTGGGATGTGTGCATTAACCGGAATGTTGACATTAATTGTCATCGCCGACATTAAAGTTCCAGTGTTCCCCACATAAGTGTGCGCATTTACATCATCGATATTCATATCTTGCGCGTTAAAAAATAGCGCTAAATCATTAATGATCCCTTCGCGATCAACCGTCACGGCATGTACTGTATAAGTTACAGTCTTTTTGCGTAACTGGCGTGGGTTGGTGCGTCGAATACTAATGGTGATGCCAAGTTTCTGTTCGATAGCTGGTAAGCTAGTCTCGATTTTGGCAATGGCGCCCCAGGTTCCTTCAATTAAAAGCATGATGCCAAACTCAGAGCCCATGGTGGTCATGCGTGTATTGAGGATATTGCCGCCACAATTAACAATGCTTTGGGTAAATTGATTCACCACATCAGGCGTTGCGGGGCCTAAAGCAGAGATCACTAAATAGCTGTTAATAATTGCGGCCATTAGAGGTATCCTAATATTATTATTGTTGTGGACTCAAGGAATTGGCATTCATTGTAACAAAAAATTGGGACTTTGGTAGAGACCTAACGATTTAATTATTAGTTGCTTAACTATGTAACCCGCGCCAAACGGTTGCCACAGGCAACTGCGCTGTAGCCGGGATCTGTTGTGCTTTCGAGCAAATCTTCGTATCATCAGCTAAATTATCGAAGGTATTCACAAATAGGGTTAAGGAGTTATCTATGTTTAACGGCAGCATAGTTGCGTTAGTTACACCGATGCATGAGTCAGGTGAAGTAGACATAGAGAGCTTTAAACAATTAATTTTGTGGCATATAGAGGCTGGTACGCAAGCAATAGTAGTGAACGGTACCACTGGAGAAAGTGCTAGTACTAGTTCGTCTGAAAAACTTGAATTACTAACCACTGCTGTGCAAACTGCCAAAGGCCGTGTAGCAATTATTGCTGGCACTGGAACTAGTTCGACTGCGGCTACGATACAAGAAACACGCGCGGCAGCAAGTTGCGGTGTAGATGCGTGTTTAGTTGTAACCCCATATTATAATCGTCCGATGCAACATGGCTTGAGTGCACATTATGCGGCAGTAGCTGACAGTACAGAATTACCAATTATTGTTTACAATGTACCGCGTCGCACTGGGGTTGATTTGCAACCGGCCACACTGGCCAGCTTAGCGCATGTAAAAAATATTATTGGCATCAAAGAAGCTACTGGCGATGTCTTAAGAGTTGCAGCAATCAAAGCCTTAACAGGTGATCGTTTTATTTTGTTAAGCGGTGATGATAGTTCAGCGCTTGAGTTCATGCGTTGTGGTGGACAAGGCGTAATTTCAGTGACAAGTAATGTTGCGCCGCAGATGATGCAAAAAATGTGTGCTGCGGCCTTGGCTGGTGATTTTGCTTTGGCAACAGAGATCAATGACAAATTAGCAGCATTGCATGTAGCATTAATGGCCGAAACTAATCCAATCCCGACTAAATGGGCATTGAGTAAATTAGGTAAGATTCCAGGTGGATTGCGCTTACCACTAACGAAATTGTCATCTTGTTTTGAGTCAATGCTAGATGCAGCATTAGATAATTTAAATTTAACTGGCGACGAGTCAATTGCCTCTGAAGCCACAGGCTAAACACGGAGCAAAAATGCAAAATAGAATAATAAAATCTCTAATAATTATTGGTGCGGTATTAAGCACGGTTGGTTGTCAAAGTATGAATCACCGTTTTGGCACAGACAGCACTGTCTATGCAGATGCTAAAGAAGCACCGCTGTTGAAGTTTCCACGCGGCGCATTGTTACCTAGCACGCGCTATGATATTCCGCATGTGAGTGGCACTAATGAGCAAATTATTTCTGATCCTCTGCCACCTGATTATGAAGTGCCTACAGTTCCATGCCCTCCGTCGAATAAGGTATAACTGAAAAGTGAAGACAAATTTGTCAAAGCATTTCAGTTTTAGACGCGGCGGCAAGCATCGAGCATACCCGAACAGTATAAATAATACGGGAGGGTTGCGAGATGCGTAGCCAACAAAGTATAAAACTGAAAGGCGAAGACAATGAAGCCACTGATTAAATGGACTGGAGGTAAGCGGTGGTTGATCCCGGTATTGCAAGAGCTATGGCAGCCGCATGCAAATTTAACCTTAGTTGAACCATTTACCGGTGGCATGGCAGTAGCTTTAGGATTAGCACCAAAGCGCGCTATTTTAAATGATGCCAATGAGCATTTAATCAATTTCTACTTGCAAGTCAGCAATGGTTTAGTCATAAAGCGCCGCTTAAAAAATCAGTCCGAATACTATTATGCGATGCGCGCCAAGTTCAATCGTTTAATTCAACAAAACAAACATCAGACCGCCGAGGCTGCAACTTTATTTTATTTTTTAATTCGCACAGGCTTTAATGGTTTATGTCGTTTTAATAATAGTGGCGAATTTAATGTACCATTTGGACAGCATAATACGATACGGTATAAAGAAGATTTTGCAGAATACGAACAAGTTTTAAAAAATTGGCAATTGCAGCATGGTGATTTCGAACAAATCAAATTAAAAGGCTCAGAATTTATTTATGCCGATCCACCTTATGATGTAGAATTTACGCGCTACACAACCAAAGATTTTGTTTGGGAAGATCAAATCCGGTTAGCCCAATGGTTGGCCAAACATAATGCGCCAGTAGTTGCGTCCAACCAAGCTACCAAACGCATCATAGAATTATATAAAGATTTAAAATTCAAAGTTTTAACTTTACCTGCACCTCGGATGATTTCTTGTAATGGCGATCGTAAGCCGGCATTGGAAGTGTTGGTATTGCGAAATGTTGATTAGTAATAATTAAGATTAAGCTGAACTTTTATCTTGTTCAATCTTTGGCCCAATTTTACACGTCTTGATCATATTATCCTGTACCATGACGATTTCAATTGGATAGCCATTTAATAATACACAAGTATTAGCAGTAGGAATCATCTCTAGATATTCAATGATTGCGCCGCTGATGGTTTTGGAATGAGCAGTGGCAGGTAAATCCCATTTTAAACTTTGATTGATGGTGCGGATATTAGTGCTGCCATCCACCAAATATGTATTATCTGGTTGTGGAATCAATCGAGAGTTGAAATTGATGTCAGTAGTGAATTCACCGACAATTTCTTCTAATATGTTTGCTAATGTAACTAAACCTAAGATATCGCCATACTCATCGACCACCAAGCCTAAACGATTCTTGGTATGTTGAAAATTAAATAATTGCGTGTGTAGTGGTGTGCCTTCGGGTACAAAATACGGAGCTTCAGCCAAAGTTTGCAAAATCGATTTGGAATAAGTATGCGCGGTTAAATATTGGGATAAATAGCGCATGTGTACAACACCATAAATTTCATCGATGTCGCCGCGGTAAATTGGTAACAAAGAATGTTGGGAATGACGTATCGTATTTAGGATTGCATCATCATCATCGTCCAGGTTGATTCCAATAATATCAGAACGTGGGATCATAATGTCATTTACTGTTATACGCTCTAGATCCAAAATACTAGTTAGCATCGTCTTGTGTTTATTTGGAATCATAGCGTCTGTTTCAGCAACCACGGTGCGTAATTCATCCATAGTTAAGATATCTAGAGTTCGTTTATTATATTTAACACCCATTATAAATAACAAACCGTTGGACATGGCATTGGCAATCCAAACCAAAGGGAAGAAAATCTTGATAATAATATTCAAAGGCGCTGCTGAAATATAAGAAATTAATTCTGGTTTTTGGGCGGCGACAATTTTGGGTGATATTTCAACGAAGAGCAACACCATGATTGTCAAAAAAACAGTTGCGACTAAGGCGCCTAATTCGCCAGCAAAACGCATCCCAATTAATGTACCAATCGAAGCGATCGCCATGTTACATACTGAATTACCTATTAATACTACGGTTAGTAGACGGTCGGGGCGGGATAATAATTTACTGACCAACCGCGCAGTTGGATTTGTTTTCGCCGCGTGCTTCAATCGATAACGATTGATCGCCATCATTGCGGTTTCGCTGGCGGAGAAAAAAGCCGATATTAGGAGCAGGACTATTAGTATTGCTAGTAGAATTTCAGTTGATACAGCAGTGGAGCTTAATTGTTCTTCCATATTATCCCTGTGTGATCCATTTGCTACCGAAGTACGCAATAGCCAGTAATAATACGCCAATCAAAGTGCGAATTGTGACTACGTGATTGCCCCAGCCGGAACGATGATAGCCATACAATAGACCAGCAAATAAAAGCCAAGCGATACTAGCAAAAACTAATTTTGCCAGGTTAATGTGTTGCCATACATCCGGCAGAAACAACATTGCCCCAATGAAGGATAGACTTAAAAAGATGAATCCAGCCCACAAAATTTTAAATAGCAAATCCTGCATGGTTTCAACAGGCGGAAGCGCACGCAGTAAAGGGTAGGTGTTCAGGGGATGATGCTTTAATAAGTAGTTTTGGAGGGTCGTTACCACCGCTTGAATTGCAGCCAGCGCGAAGATGACCAAGGCGATTACTGAAACTAAAATGTGTGCTAAACTGGCCGCGAAGCTGTGGATCGCGAGGGCGGTCAGTCCGAGACCCAAGTAGAGAATATAGTAACCATTAATATATTGCATAGCCTTAAGTGTAACATATATAGTCGAATCATTTGAAATCAGGCAACGTCATTCTATTTCTGACGCAGCCATTAGTTAGTTAGGATATAAAATGTTTGAGAGTTTAAGTGAACGTCTAAGTAAGACCCTTCGACATCTTAGCGGCAAATCAAAATTAAGTGCCGATAACATCAAAGAAACTTTACAAGAAGTTCGTACCGCTTTGCTGGATGCGGATGTGGCGCTCAGCGTGGTAAATAGTTTCATTCAATCTATTCAGGACAAAGCGATTGGCCAGCAAGTTGCTGAAGGCTTATCGCCAACCCAGCATTTTGTAAAACTGGTCAATGATGAACTAGTCCAGCTAATGGGCACCGAAAATCAGGGTTTAAATTTACAAGCCCGCCCGCCGGTGGTG
>CAYPGU010000124.1:0-5951 GCA_964409995.1 uncultured Legionellaceae bacterium
TAACTTTAGCTTTATTGGTTTCAGGCAACGTTATTCGACGTTTTGGTTGGACGGTAGCTGCTTTGATTACACCAGTAGTATGGTTATTAACCAGCATAGGCTTTTTCTCTGGCCTGGTGTTTGAGAAATCTATGTTTATTGCCATGTTGTCTACTTTTACTGCTAACCCAGCCAACTTCGTATTGTTGCTCGGTTCATTACAAATTTGTTTAGGCCGTGGTTGTAAATATACAGTGTTTGATGAAGCTAAAGAAATTGCCTTCATTCCATTGCCAAAAGAAAACCAACGCAAAGGCAAAGCTATCGTTGATGGCTTAGCGTCACGTTTTGGTAAATCTGGTGGCTCTATGATTTATTTATTGTTGTTCGGATTGTTTGGTAGTATGGCAAATGCTGTGCCTTATGTGTCGATAATCATATTCTTTGCGCTAGCTGCTTGGTTGTACGCTACCGTCAAGATGGGAATTATCGTAGATAAAGCTATTGCTGGTGATGTTTCCTTAACACTTGAGGAAGAAGAAATCCTCAGTGAACAACGTATGGTTGATGGAGCTCCTGTAGCAACTACTGTAATACCACAAGCCTAATTAGACGCGTATTATATTGACACTAACTAAGGATAGTTAAAGTGCCGATCTTATTGTATATGCCACGCAACAAGTCTAGTTATTCTATAGATAAAGATTCTGATCCTATCTTAGTATTTGATCATGCAGAAGATCGCGCAGAATCTGATTTGAATTTTCGTGTCTCTTCGCGTGCCTATCACATCTCCGCTAGTGGCCAGCCAAATAAAAGTGAATATAGAGATCTATTACTAAATCGTCTTCCTACCAAAAACAAAAAAGTTTGGTTGCTCAATTTGCGTGATGAAACGACATTATATATAAATGACAAACCAGTTAGTGTCTATCTTGGCAGCAATGTTGCTCATGTTGGATTGGAACGTGAGTCAATAGCTCGAGAAGAAAATTTATTGGCGCGGTTACTTAGCTTTAGACGGTATCTAGATGTTAGACGTTTGATAAAAGGCGCTGATGGTCACAAAAGTCCACAGCAGCCGAGAAGAATAAAACTCGAAACGATATTAACTGAACAACAATTGGTAGACGAGCTAGCCTTTCAAAATAAAATTAATGTAAATTTTCGTCGGTTTTGTGTTTCAGATCATGACACTCCAGATCCGCTTGAAGTAGATTTATTCGTAGATTTTGTGCGTGATGAGCATTCTGAAGAAGATGTGGTACATTTTCACTGCCGTGCAGGCAAGGCGCGATCAGCCCAGTTCCTTACAATGTTGAAGGCGCTGTATGCCGCGAAATATCCTCATGTCAGCACTGAGGGAGATATTCCTGATGTGTTAAGTATGGATAAATTAACTCGGAATGGTTCTGTAAATGATTTAAAAGAAGCTGTGGTGCAGCGATGCGACTTTATTGAAAATTTTCAAGATTATGCTAAAAGTGGATTTATGCAGAATATATCATGGCGCGACTGGTTAAAAGCTAGGGCAGTTGCTGGTACATCTAATAAAAGACTAACAGTATAATAGCAGCTTCTAATTTTCTGCTATATTTTGATTAGGAGCTCTTTAACCAATTTTATGGCACCTATCATTTTTATTGTCGTCGAAGACTTTCAACTTTATATTAATCAAAGCTATCCTCAAATGTTATGGAGCGAGTGATTGCACAAACAGCGTCCTGCGATCTAATTATCCAGGTTGATGAGTCTTGACCCATTTTACAAAACTATCCATCCATGCTTGCAAGAATGCTTTACTTGCTTCGCCTATATCACCGTTTTCATTAAACATACCTTCTCTAACCTGTAGAAATGCTTCTGGTTGCCCCATAGTTGGCATGTCTAGATAGGATAATACGTTACGTAAATGTTGTTGTGCCATAGCTGTACCAATTGTGCCAACGGATGTGCCTATAACGCCAGCTGGTTTCCCTTGCCAAGCGCTTTCGCCATATGGGCGTGACGCATGATCTATCGCATTTTTTAGAACACCAGGAATTGAGCGATTATATTCTGCAGTAACAAACATAATCCCATTTGAATCTTTAATTTCTGATTTAAAGCGTTTCACTGAGGCAGGCTGATTGGCGTCTTCGTCTTGATTATAAAGCGGCAAATCAGAAATGTTTAAAAACTTGAATTCAAATTCTTTGGGTGCAAGTTTGCATAGACCAGTGGCAAGTTTCTTATTGAAGGAATCCTTTCTTAAGCTGCCAACTATCACTCCAATTTTATATTGCGTCATGTTCATTTTCCTTAAGTTATAAATCTTTACGTAATTGATACATTATGGTTCCTTTGTCATAGCCACGAACCTCACCTTCAACTCTATACCCGAGTTTTTTATAAAAATCCAGTGCCTCCCAATCCATAGTTTCCATGGTAAAAAACGAACAACCCTTGGATTTTGCAAGATCTTCAGCTGCCTGGACTAATTTTGTGCCAAAATTTTGCCCACGATACATTTCATCGATCCATAACTGTTCTAAATACATGCAACCGTAGTATAACCATCCATTGCATCCACCAACAATCTTGTCATTTTCATCACGCATAAAGAAAGCAAACTCTTCCATGGGTGCATGTTGACGCTTTTGCTTTGCATTAGCATCAAGACCATCTGTTAGTATCTTAATGTCATCGCTAGTAAAATTATTAGATTCCACTATTTTAATCATTCTTATTCCCTAAAACATAAAACTTAAACCAAAGCTTAGTGTGTTTGATACGCTCGTCTCATCTTGTGCATATTGTAAACGTTTGAATGCACCATAATTATGTTGATATTCGTATTGCATAAACATGCTGAGCCATGGGTTGATGGTATATATTGGTCCAATATAGTAACGCATTTCATTTAGACCCACACCAACTTGCATTCTCTCTATAGTCTTGGTAGCTAATATAGACCGAATACCAAGTTGAATAATCCAGCGATCTGTAATTTGTGTATTACGCTCAAATTGTAGATCAAATTTGGCACTACCATTACGATAATAAGCACGTAGATTTGGTTCGATAAAATATGGCATGATACCTTCAATACCGATGCCTGGCTGCCAGTATGGTTTTTCCGCAGGTCGATAAAAATAATTTAAGCCACCCTTAACTGCCCAGAATTGATTAATTAAATGCCAATAAAATATATCCATATCAGCATAACTTACTTTTCCATGCTCTAGTTCTGCATCGTTTACGAATAATTGTAATTTGTTGTAATCATAACCGTACATACCAGTAAAATCTAATTCTTGCACATTATTAATAGGATCAAAACTTATATCTATGTTATTAGACAACCAAAAGTGTTGCATATGACCTTCTGGATGATTGACTATGCCTTTTGGTATATCGCGCAGCTTATCAACTTGCACAATAGGACGATTAACATATTCAGAGTTCTTCACTATATCCGTAGGCGATTGCTGACCGCAAGTAACAGCTGGTAAATCTGAGTATTGTACCACCTGTGCCATGCCAGCTGACATGTGATACAGCAGATGACAATGGAAAAACCATTGACCACTTGCATCGGTATCTAAATCAACAGTAATTGTTGCACCAGGTGCGACGTTGATCGTATGTAACAGTGGATCGTGCTCACCACTACCTTTACGTAATATGAACCAATGCCCATGGATATGCATGGGGTGGTACATCATAGTGTTATTAATAAACACAATTCTATAGCGTTGATTGGGCTTCAAAACTAATGGTTTGGCAAGATATTCTGGTAAGCCATTCATAAACCATATGTAGCGATCCATATAACCAAAAAGTTCGATTTTAATTTCACCATCTGCACGCCGATTTGGATCATTGGTTATGTTGCTGGCAGTTAATTTGCGATAAAAAATATTTTGCGAGGTTAAATAATTTTCTGAAGGCTGAGTTACTCTGGTGCCAATAATTTGTGGTTCGTCGTGCATCTTAATTGCCGACATGTTCATGTTTGACATGTGCATAGAATGAGGTGGCGCAGTTTTTTGTGGCATTGTATGCGTAGGCATGTGCATGGAATGATTCATCGTAGCGTGGTTTATGCTTTGCGGCATTGAATGCGAATCATTTGTTGGAGTTTGATCCATCATTATTGTCATCATAGTTTGATTTACAGGTGATGGCTCAGGAAATTTTGCAACTTTAGAATAATTTACTTGTTGATTTTCTGCGGTTAATAAAGCTCCATATGCTGCGCCTAGAGTATCTCTGGATTCAGCATAGATAATATATGGACGTTGCTCAGTTATCTTTACTAGCACATCCAGAGTCTCACCCGGTGCAAGAGTAAAGCTACTTACATCAAATGGTTCGACATCATTACCTTGCACATGCACAACTTGCATAGTAGTACTTGGTATTTTAATGTTAAAGATGGTACTCCCAGCAGCGCCGATAAAACGTAAACGTACTGTATCGCCGACGTTAACCCGTTTGCTCCATGGACAATTATTGCTGTGGCCATTCAATAAATAAGCATCATAGGCTACGTCACTTAAATCATAGATACTCATGCGCATTTGTTGCATTTCACTATAATTGCTACATATTTGCTTGCGTTGCTTTGGTGATGCAGATTCATAATCATGCATAAACTTACTTAAAGAAGGTTGTAATGGAAAGTACACTGAATAGTAATCACCATTCTTCTTTAAATTGTTAAAGATTTCATTTGCATCCGTATTACTCCAATCGGATAGCACGATAACCACATCTTGATCATAGTGATAGCTAGGTGGGATCTCTGGTTCAATTATAAACGCACCATATAATCCTTGTTGTTCTTGCATACCAGCGTGCGAGTGATACCAATATGTTCCAGATTGCAGCAATTTAAATTTGTATTGAAAAGTTGCGCCAGGAGGGATCCCTTCTTGACTCACACCCATTACGCCATCCATTTGCCAAGGTAAAATAATCCCATGCCAGTGCACGGTAGTTGGCTCATCCAATTTATTATGCACATTAATTATTACTTCTTCGTTCTGTTTGAAGCGTAGAGTAGGACCTGGTAGCTGTTGATTGAATGTCATTGCGCGAATACATTTATCAGTAAATTTTACATTTTTATATTCCACATTGAAATTAATTGGTTCAGTTGCCAAAACTGGCAGGGAAGCAAATGCGCAAAGAATTACTTTAGATATAGTTTTGTACAATTGCTTTCCTTGCGTTTTAGCTAAGCTTTGCTAGGCCTTCGTATTGGGCTTTTGCTTCTAGCTCTGCTGCCGCTATTCTCTGTTTGAGCGAGCATATTATCCAGTTTTGGCTGACTTTGCGTAATCTCATCACTCACAACTTGACTGCTAATTGCTGGCCAGGTTGGAAAGCTCCAGCCTGTAAATGGCGTAGAGCTTGGACGCCACCAGGATGAATTATCTGGTGCAGCTGCTGGAGTGTGCTCAGGTTTTGTAACTGTCTCAGCTTGATCGAAAGATAAACTTTCTTCTAACTGTTTAGCATTGCTAGAATAAGCAGTTAATACAGGTTTATCGTGGTCAAGGCTAGAATCTTGCGATGTAGACAAATCTTTATGCATGTGTCGATAAAAATTTGCACCAATTACATTAACCATACTAATCGCAAATACAGTACCGCTAGCATACATTACAAAAAAATATATACCATCAATAGCATTCGCTCCCATGGATAATATATTCGCAGTTGCATCAGCTGCTAATGGCAAAACAGTAGCCGCTGTATTCATAGATTTGCTTAATATGGCTAAAGCTATTAATACAGTAGCGGAACCAAAAGCGATAATGGTGCTTATTGCTATCGCATTTCCTGCGGAATCTGCTATTTTCTTCTGCTCGTTGGTCATTTTTGGTAAGGGATTTGTTTTCGCGCTAATGGTCGCGTAATCAGTCCCGAGCAATCCTAATACTACATTCCCAAATGTTTTCATTAAACTAATTACAAAAATT
>CAYPGU010000125.1:0-5887 GCA_964409995.1 uncultured Legionellaceae bacterium
TATAACGCAATAACCAACCTAAATTTACATCACGCATAATGTATTCAACCGAAGCAAATGCGCCTTCAGCTGATGGATTGTAATTCATGGCCAACCAAATACCGGTGCCTAATTGATTTACTAACATGATTAAGGATAATGCACCAAAGTAATACCAAAAATTAAAATTTTTCGGCGCATAATAACCAGACATATGTTCACGGAAAAAAGCTGATACAGGATAGCGATCGTCCACCCAATTCATCAACTTTGAAAGGCTAGTACTAATAATAGCCATGTATTTCTCCTAAGCGGTGGGATTTTCCCCAATCGTAATTACGGTATCACTAGTATATTTGTATGCGGGTACTACCAAATTAGTTGGCGCCGGCACATCTTTATAGACTCGACCAGCTAAATCAAATTTGGAGCCGTGACAAGGACAAAAGAATCCACCCTTCCAGTTGGCATCAACACTGCCAGGCGTGGGCCGAAATAAAGGTACGCAACCTAGATGAGTGCAAAGCCCTATCAGGACTAGAAATTGTGGTTTAATTGAACGATATAATTCAGTGATATATGCTGGTTGCTGCGGTATAAGAGACATTGGATCACGCAAATTATCATTTAAAGAAGCTAACTCATCTACTTCGGCTTTAGTACGGTGTACAACAAATATTGGTTGGCCGCGCCAAGGGATAGTAATTTTTTGGCCTTCTTCAATTTTAGTTAAGTCTACATCAACTGGTGCGCCCAGCGCTTGGGCTTTGGAACTTGGTAACCAAGAGCCAACAAATGGAACTGCAGCCAGGCCTAAGCCTAGGCCACCAATTACTGAAGTTGCCGCAGTTAGAAACTGTCTACGGCTGACGTCGGTTTCGTCCTTTTCCAAAAGTAATCTCCATTTACCACTTCGTCATAAAATACTATCAGATAGAGGCTCAGCCTGCCAACTTTAGTAAGTAGACCACAAAGCAAAACCCCCGCAGTGCGGGGGCTTTGATAGTCTTTGCAAGAATTAACGTTTTGAGTATTGTTCTTTCTTACGAGCTTTACGGTGACCAACTTTCTTACGCTCGACTTCACGTGAGTCGCGAGTTACAAAGCCAAGTTTACGTAAAATACGACGATAAGAGTTTTCTTTGATATTTTCAAATTCAGCATTTGCAGCTTCTTTATTAGTACCAAGGAATTCTTCATCATACTTAATAAGAGCGCGGGTAATACCGTGGCGAATCGCCCCAGCTTGGCCCATATCGCCGCCACCACGAACTGTAATCAGTAGATCAAATTTGTTCATCATATCTACTGCTTCAAGCGCTTGATTTACCATCATGCGTGCGGTTTGACGACCGAAATACTCTTCTAAGCCCAATGAGTTGATTGTGATTTTGCCAGTTCCACCAGTTCTGATGAATACACGCGCAGTAGAACTCTTGCGTCTGCCTGTGCCGTAGTATTGCTTGACTGCTGCTGATTTACTTGCCATAAATTAAACCTCTAAGATAAAACTTCTAAAGCTTCCGCCTGTTGTGCAGCATGTGGATGCTCCGCACCAGCGTAAACCTTAAGCTTGTCGAACATAGCCCGACCTAATGGATTCTTCGGCAGCATGCCTTTTATAGCAAAACTGACTGCGCGATCTGGATGCTTTTCCATCAATTGCGCGAAGGTCATATCGGTAATACCACCTGGATACTGTGAGTGACGATAGTACAGTTTGTCCTGTTCCTTACGTCCAGTAACTTTAATATCCTTTGCATTTACAACGATCACGTAATCGCCTGTATCAACATGCGGAGTATATTCTGGCTTATGTTTACCACGCAGAATCATGGCTATTCTGCTCGCCATACGGCCTAGGGTCTTGCCCTTGGCATCAACTATATACCAGCTGCGTTTAACTTCTGCTGGTTTTGCACTAAATGTCTTCATTCTACAGCTCCCGTAGAGCACAAATATTTACCTGAGTAGGTTCGCGATTGTACGGAATAGTTAGCCAGAATGCAATAGCCGGAATTATTTTGCTCTTAAGTTTCACATTAAAACTTTAGATGTTTAACTGAATTATATTTAAAACCTTGAAATCTCGACTAAAAATTACACCTACTTTGGGTTTACAAGGGTATTTATAGGGTTAAAACGCTAAATATTAGCAAAAAGCTATTGCTATTTAGCTAAAAATCATGCCAAATGTTTTTTATGAGCTAATATACACGAGTATATTTGCTTTTTACTCGGACTTAGGCCTAAATTAATGCTAAGAGTATCGAGTAATTTTTTTTAAACTTTCATGGACTAAGAAGGGAGCTAAACAATGGCAGCCACAAAACGGAAGAAAAAATCCTCTACGAGCACTAAGACTTCTACGAAGAAGAGAACTACTTCCACCAAGACTAAACGTAGCACAACTACCAAGGCAAAAAGCACACCAAAACCATCGAGCATCAAAATTAGCAAACCGCTAACTAGAGCTCAGCAAATCGCTTACATCGCTGATCAAACTGGCGTAAAGAAGAGCGAAGTGAAATCGGTTCTCGAATGCTTTGAGCCAATGATTGCATCACACCTCAAAGGCCCAGGCCAAATTAACTTGGCTGGACTAATGAAGGTTGTGGCAGTTCGTAAGCCTGCTACTAAAGCTCGTAAAGGAATCAATCCTTTTACTGGCGAGCCAACAGTATTCAAAGCTAAACCAGCACGTAACATAGTACGTATTCGTGCACTAAAGAAAGTGAAGGAACTAGTCGCCTAGGGAGTTTATAAACTCCCTAGCTGCGGGCGAGTATTACGAGACCCGGGGCTAAACTTTGTCATCCCGGGCTAGCGCGAAGCGCGCAACGACCCGGGATCTAAAACCACTTCTACAGTAAAGCTGGGAAGTGGTTTTTTATTAGAGCAAGATAAATACGGGTCTAACTAGTTGCCGAATAATTTTTTAAGATCTGAGAATTTTCTTACCGCTCCCGTTTGAATTGAGTTTACCACAGCAGGCTTAGGTAAAGGTGCAGCTTTTTGAGCATTAGCCTGGTATGCGGTTACGATCGGTTTCGGAAGTGGTGTAGCAGAATCAGCCACGGCTAAGGGCGCTGGCTCCTCAAGTGCAAAAGTTTCGGCCTTTTGGGCAGATAATTCATTCAGGGAAATTACCTTGATCGATATGCCATATCTAGTGAAATATTCCTGGACTTCAGATACTTTTTCTTCCGCGACTGCAATCATTTTAATATCTGTGCCAAACTTAAGCGCTTGCCTTGCTCGATATTCATATTTGACTCGTTCCATTAAATCGGCATCGCTACAAAGTATAATCACTGGAAATGGTTCCTGAACCCATGGTTCTGACAGAGCAAACTCATGAGCTTTTTGTTGACCAGTTATTACATTCTTTAAGAAATCAGCAGCAACATTTAGACGAGTAATAGCATCTATAATTCTATCTTTAATCAGATCAAAGTCTAACTCTTCTGCAAGACCACCTTTTTGCCTAGTTTCAGGATGAGTTACAGTAGATATGAAATCATTTCGATCTGGATACATTAAAGCTGTACTTAACTCATAATCAACACCCGTTTTAACATTTTTTTTAGAAGATGTGCTCCTAATATTTATTTCTACAAAACTTGAAACTCCTTTATCTGCTACAATTTTTGCACATATGTCTTTCTGGATGCTTGTCTCTAAATCTAAAAAATTTACAGGCAAGTCTTGCCATACTTCTGCAAAAAACTTATCAATCTTCTCCCTTTCTCAAACGTTTTCCTTCCAGGGATCATAACCATAAATCTAGCAGCTGCATAATTCGCAATAAATCTCTTCGTGGTCTCATCTTGTTTTGCTGCAATAAATGTTAAGAGTTCTGCTTGTGTGTCTTCGGCAATGTCAGCCAAAGCTGAGGCCTGTTTGTGTCTTAATAAATCTACAGTTAGACCTTTAAGCGAATATACCATATCACTCTTTAAAAAATTTCTAAGCCTATTAGCAAGCTGCACTTTGTCATCAAGGTACGGTCTCCATTTGCGACCCGCATATATATCGGTAATACATTTAAGTGAATAGTTATAATTATCGTCTAAATCACCAAACGCCGTATCAACATCATCTAATATACCAATCACCCCGCCACAAAATATTTCACCGGCCATTGGAGCATAACCATATTTAAATAACATGGTATTTAGATTGCAGAGTGTAAAATCAGAATGTCTAAGCGCTATAAGCGTTGCAGAATTAGTACCGTGTATATACTTTGTCATTTAATGTTACCCTAATTTTTTGCTATAAAGATAACATGTAAAGATATCTTAGACAAGGTCGACTTAATTACTAATAACTAAACGTGTTGATATTGGTTTATGTGCCTTTTCTGCACTAAAATTGACCATCATTCGCACTAAAACAAATAATCCTGCGAGACTAGATATTAGTCCGATGATCCATATACTTGCAGCCGAATCCAATGTTGTCCAAGTTGCTGTTTGATAAAACAATGCGGCAATTATGTATGCCAAACCGGTCGACCACAGCACTGAGAATGCTGCCCATTTAAAATTCAATTCCCGCGCTATCACTGCTACCACAGAAACACAGGGGAAATACAATAGAGTAAATAATAAATACGCATAAGCCGGAATAGTACCGCCAAAACGTTGCAGCATTTCAGTTTGCGCCCTTTGTGACAAACTGTTATCAACCGGAGAATTTCCGATATTTAGATCTGCTGTTAAAGTATACGCCGAATTTAAAGTACCAATCACCGCTTCTTTAGCGATTAAACCTGTTAACAGTCCAACCGTGGCCGGCCAATTGTCCGCACTAATACCAATGGGTGCAAAAGCTGGCGTGATTTTTTTACCGATGGTTTCCAGCGCGGAATTACCTAGGCCATTAATTAATACGCATAGGATTATAATTAAACCGCCCGCTTTAACTAAAAATGATTTAACCCGATGCCAAACTTGGCGCGCTAAAGAAGTCAAAGTTGGCCAGCGATAATCCGGCATTTCAACCATGGATAAAGAGCGTTCGCTAGGTAGGATCGTGGTACGCAAAGCGAAGCCAGTTAAGACTGCGGCTAGGATACCAATCAGATATAAAGAGAAAATTACGTTTTGACCGCCAACGGGAAAAAATGCCGCAACAAAAATCGCATAAATTGCTAAGCGCGCTGAACACGACATAAATGGCGTCATCATGATCGTTAAAATTCGTTCACGTTTCGAAGCTAAGGTACGAGTTCCCATCACTGCTGGAACATTACAACCAAAACCAACGATTAATGGCACAAAGGCTTTACCGGGTAAACCAATAACGCGCATCAAGCGGTCGACCATGAATGCTGCACGTGTCATATAACCAGTGCCCTCGAGAATTCCCAAACATAAGAACATCGCAGCCAACACTGGCACAAAAGTAACCGTGATATTTAAAGCTTTACCCACCCCAAATACTAAAATGTTCAACAACCAATCTGGCGCATTCGCAGCAAGTAATAATTGCTGCCAGTCATTAACAAAAAGTTGCTCAGATCTTTGATCAAAAACTAATTGCAACATACCGCCCAGATTAATCGCCGTGGTAAACATCGCGTACATCACGCAAGCAAAAATTATTGGCCCAAACACCTTATGTAAGACAAAATGATCAATCACTGCAGTTATGCGTTGTTTGTTCAGTTGTTTGTGTACGCAGGAATGAATAATTTCCTGCACTAGATTGTGCCGGTATTGCGCGATTGGTAAATCTAAGGAAGTACTCGGCTGATCTATAGCAGCATCTTTTAGTTGCGCTAGAAGTAATATATCACCTTCTAAAGCATGTAATGCTTGGCCAGTATTTAATTGCTGCTGCCATAAGTTTAAACTTGGCTGCAATAATTCCGGGGCGGTGAATTGATAGCCATTGAGCT
>CAYPGU010000126.1:0-5878 GCA_964409995.1 uncultured Legionellaceae bacterium
TGTTCTGCAGCAGATATAATATTTTTAACTAAGGAATCTAAAATTGCTGCGCTATCATTAAATGTTGGAATCACGACGGATATGCTCTGCATATGCTCTGCCGCACCCAAGTTAGGCTCTGACCTGCTGGCCATGGCCACCCACCTCTTAGGACTCGGTAAGTATGGGCCAACAGCCAAAACTAAGACAAACAATATAACGAATAATAAACTAATAAATGCTTTACGCAAAATTACCTTCTTCATAAATTAATCTAATACTTAATCCAACCGCTTATGTTTAAATTTCTTATATACAACAGGCAAAAGAGTTAGTATACCTAGTCCAGCTAATGCCAGCAACACCTTGGGGTTTAGAATTAAATCTAGTTTCAAATCAGGACTCTGGATAACCTCTTGCAATGCAACACCTAAAGATACATAGACAAAAGAACCAGGAATAATACCTATAATTGTTGTGGAAAAAAATATTCGTAAAGGAACTTTTAAAATCGCACTCACTAAGTTTACTGCTACAAATGGAAACAAAGGAATTAGACGCAACGTAAGTGAATATGAGATAGCATTCTCTTTAAAGCCTTGCTGCATGCGTTTTAGCCAAACACCAGCACGTGCTTGCAGCCATTCATCCGCTGCCAATCTGACGCTTAGAAAAAGTATAGTTGCACCAAATGATGCTGAGAGTACTACGATTACTGTCCCTAAGAATTGTCCAAACAAAAACCCACCGACAATCGTTAAAAATGAGGCGCCAGGTATAGATAGGCTAACAACTAAAATATACACTAAGGAATAAACTATCAATCCAAGTATTTTATGATGCTCTACAAATGCTTCCAGGGATATTCGATGCATTCTTAGTTGATCAATTTTGAAGTGTTGCTCTACCTCACTCGCGATAGCAATAATAAATAGCGATATTATAATTATTAGTGGGATATATCTTAAAAACTTCTTCATGTACTCATCTTCAGCAATAGTCTTGTCAACCATTTAACATATCGAGAAAATAGTTTTGGAGCGTAGAAATTTCCAGCCACTCTTTTATTTAACTCATTTAGCGTTGGGTATGGTGCAATAGAACTAGCAATATCAGATAGTTTCAACTTACAATTAATCGCAATCACCCATGGGTAAATAAGCTCTCCTGCCATGTGCCCTAATATTGATACACCGAGCACGTAACCCCCTGGCGATGCAATTACTTTGATCATCCCCTTAGTTTTATTTTCTGTTTGAGCACGATCATTATCCTCGAAGGACAATCTTAAAACTGTATGCTTAATTCCAAGCTCCTTAGCTTGCAATTCCTGCAATCCAACTTGAGCTAACTCTGGTTCTAAATAGGTTACCCAAGGGATAGCTTTTATCTCAACCTTAGCTTTTAATTTAAATATGCTATTGCGAATGACCAACCCTGCATGGTAACCAGCAACATGAGTAAATTGTAAACCTCCCACACAATCCCCAATAGCATAAACTTTAGGATTTGTTGTGCGTAAATATTTATCAACAATTATGCCTTGCGGTTTATACTTGATGCTTGCTAAATCAAGATTTAATTGCTCAATGTTAGCCCTTCTTCCAGCGGCGACTAACAGATGTGTTGCTTCAAAATTCATTTGCACTTTATTTTGATCAAGACATGAAATTTGAATTTTATTACTTATCTGCTTTAACGATTCGATCTGAATGTGCTCGAGTAATTCTATACTCTGATCACGCAATACCTGCTTTAAAGTGCCAGTAAGCTCTGGATCGTCTTTCGGCAAAGCCGTGAAAGCTTCCAGTACTATTACTTTACTACCAAGGTTATTAAATGCTTGAGCTAGCTCTAAACCTATGGGGCCACCACCTATTATCACCAAGTGTTCAGGTAGCTCCTTTAGATCAAAAATGTTTTGATTGGTATAATAAACCACATCTCTCAATCCATTTATAGGTGGGATAAAGGGTTTACTTCCTGTTGCGATGATAAAATATTTTGACTTAATAATATATTTTTCTGTTTCAATAGTTTTAGGATCAACAAATCTAGCCGTATCAGTAATAACTTTAACACCCATCGATTCAAATCTTGCAATTGAATCATTAGGAGCAATTTTTTTAATTACTGACTGGACATAATCATTTACTCGCGCATAGTTTACATTTAAGTTATCAAATTGCCAGCCAAAGTCACGAGCATGCTTAGCTTCAATTCCGAATTTTGCTGCTGACAATAGTGCTTTAGATGGAACACAACCAGTATTCAAACAATCTCCACCCATTATATTTGATTCAATAAGAATAACTTTCGAACCCATCTGTGCTGCACCTGCTGCGAATGACAACCCCCCAGATCCACCCCCTATGACACAGAAATCCGTAACTAACGTGTCTCTATTTTCTTTCATCCTTTATTCTTTGCCCCAAATTTCCTTGAGACGTTGATCTCGGCCGCAATTCCAACGATAAAAATTATACTTTAGCGTATTCTTGGCTGCATAATCTTGATGATATTCTTCTGCATCATAATAGGTTGTAGCTGGAATTATTTCTGTTTCAATTGGTTTGTTAAATTCTAACTCAAGTAATCTTTTTGATTTATCAGCTGCGATTTTTTGTTCTGGAGTCGTGTAGTATATAGCCGATGTATAGGAAAAGCCTTGGTCACAAAATTGACCATCAGCATCATACAGATCTACATTGTGCCAAAATATATCTAATAATTTTTCATATGTTATTATATTAGGGTCAAACTCAAGCTTAACTACTTCCTTATATCCTGGATGATTGAGATACGTAGGGTTTTTGATTGTCCCCCCGGCATAACCAACCTTAATATCTTGTATGCCTGGCAAATTAGCATGTGTCACATGATCCCTAAATTCAGATTCTGCACACCAAAAGCATCCCATTGCGAATATAGCTTGCTCTGCACGCACGATTGAAAAACAGCTTAAACCAAGTATCAACACTATGCATTTTTTTATAACGTTCACGAGTAATTTATTATTTTGCAATTTATTCGACATTATAGGTTCGCACCGGTTTCTGGCCACCTGGAGTAAATGTCAATGCCAAGGAGTTCATACAATATCGTTTACCTGTCGGTTGAGGGCCGTCATTGAACACATGCCCTAGGTGTGACTCACATCTTGCGCATTTTACTTCAGTTCTAGCAGAGCCGAATATTCCTCGAACGTAGTCTCTTTTATCTGCTTGCTCAATCGTTGCACCTGGCAAAGGTTGGTAGAAGCTTGGCCATCCTGTACCAGAATCAAACTTGGTTTCAGAACTGAACAAAGCATAGTCGCCACCGCAACAGGCACAATAGTAAATACCATCTTCATAAAAATTATCGTATTTCCCTGAGCCTGCCAACTCTGTCCCTTGTTGCCGGCAAATTTCATATACATCTGGAGCCAAGTGTTGTCTCCAAAATGCATCGCTTTGAGCCAAATAGCTAAAATTTGAATTGGCTGCAATAGCTGCAGTAACGCAGCTCATAAAGGAGCAAACTAGGACAAACTTAATTGTTTTTTTCACTGAGCACTCCATTAAACTCATGGTGCTAATTATAGTATAGTTACCACCATGAAATTAACTCGCAAACCAGCGATATTTGCGCATAAACAAACTAGCTTTTACCGGCTTATTTGCCACACGCCGATTAATCTGCGCCATAGTTGGATAGGCATGAATAGTCGCAGCAACATCCGACAATTTAGCTTTCAATTTAATTGCCAAACCCCATTCAGCAATTAAATTACTCGCGTGCGCACCCAAAATACTCGCGCCAATCACTCTACCCTTCGAAGTAATTACTTTAATTAGGCCTTGCGGGCAATCCCGAATGATTGCCGAATCCAAATGTTTAAATTCAAAACGCATTACATCAATTTTTTTATAATTTAGCGCCTTAGCCTGCGTTTCAGTTAATCCTACATGCGCATATTCAGGGTCGGTAAAAATAACATAAGGGAATCCTTGATATTTAATTTTGGTTGGATAACGAAACAGCAGATTATTAAGTAAAATATGCGCTTGATGCTCTGCGATATGCGTAAGCTTATACGGGCTATCAATTACATCCCCCAACGCAAAAATATTACGTTGTGAGGTTTGCATTTTATTATCGACAATAATACCATCTGAGTTGTAAGCAATATTGGCATTTTCCAGACCTAAGCCTTCCACATTCGGGCACCGGCCTAACGCAACTAAAATTTGCTCTGCAGCCAAAACAAAACTCTCTCCACTATCGTGCACGCAATCAATTAATTTTTGATCTTTCTGCATATATGCTTCACGTACTGTGGTATTAACAAAGATATCAATCCCACCTTGAACAAGAGTTTCTTTTAATTTGCAAACTAGTTCCGGGTCTTCTTGATTTAAAATACTATCGCCACTTATAACCAAGGTGACTTTAGTGCCTAAACGAGAAAATGCTTGCGCAAATTCTATCGCTGATGGCCTACCACCCAAAATAATTAAACTCGACCAAAGCTTCTGCTGCTGAAACAGATCTTCATTCGTAATGTAGCCTACCGCATCTAAGCCTTTGATAGCCGGGAACAGTGGCCGCGATCCAGTGGCAATCACAAATTTTTTCGCTGTTATTGGCTGTTGGTTAACTGTAATCGTGTGGGAATCAAGAAATTTTGGCTGTCCATAGGCAATAGTGCCTCCCAATTGATTAAAAATATTCTGCAATTCATTAGTTTCATGGTCAGCAAGTTCTTGTACTACTTTGTTGATATGCGCATTAACCGCACCTAAATCCGGCGGTAATAAATAGCTATCCAAACCATATTGTTTGGCTTGAACTATGTTGCTTGCTAAATGTGCAATGTGTAATAAGGTTTTACTTGGCACGCAGCCAGCATGTAAGGATAAGCCACCTAATTTAGCATGCTTCTCGATTATGCTAACCCGCAAACCGGCGCGTAACGCACCGATTGCAACGATGAATCCGCCTGTACCGCCACCTATTACTACTAGGTCTTGTTTAATCATTAAGATATCTCAACACTGATTTAAAATATTATAAGCAAAAATTTGTCATCCGATGTATGCACAGGTAAAATATAGTTTTGATCAGGGATCGAATATGTTGGATTTAGAGTTCCCCTCTACCAGGATGCGCCGTATGCGCAGCGACGAATTCTCGCGCAACCTAATGCGTGAAACTCAGTTAACCGTGCAGGATTTAATTTATCCAATGTTTGTCACAGAGGGCGACAATGTGCAAACAGCCATCCCTTCGATGCCAGGCATCCAACGTATGAGTATCGATAAGATTGTTACTGAAGCCAAAGAAATTCATACCTTAGGGATCCCAGCGGTTGCAATTTTCCCTGTTATTCCAAGTGAAAAAAAATCCTTACACGCTGAAGAAGCATTTAATCCGCAAGGGTTGGTGCAATTAACTATTCAAGCGATAAAACGCGCGGTGCCTAAACTAGGCATAATTACTGATACGGCCTTAGATCCATACACGACTCATGGTCATGATGGAATTGTTGATGGTAATGGTTATGTAATAAATGATCCCACCATTGAGATTTTGGTCCAGCAAGCTCTTTCGCACGCAAAGGCTGGCGCTGATGTAATCGCGCCATCGGATATGATGGATGGCCGCATTCGAGCAATTCGAACCGCCCTTGAGCAAGCTGGTTACTATAATACAAAAATACTCGCCTATTCAGCCAAATACTCCTCCAGTTATTATGGCCCTTTCCGGGACGCAGTCGGTTCAAAAGGAGCCCTCAAAGGCAGCTCTAAAGCGCAATATCAAATGGATCCGGCGAATAGCAACGAGGCTTTACGCGAAGTGGCGCTTGATATCCAAGAAGGCGCTGATATGGTTATGGTTAAACCAGGCTTACCAT
>CAYPGU010000127.1:0-5779 GCA_964409995.1 uncultured Legionellaceae bacterium
AGAGCATCTAAGCAGCAAGAGCAGACCTTAAGCTCGAGTGTAATTGCACCCAAGATCTTGCAACCTTTTTAATTTCTGCTGGTCTTAGATTGTGCAATACCATATATATAAGGTATAAAGTTTACAAAAAATGGGGGTATAAATGCCAAGAATAAGCGGCTTATTTCAATATGTAAGACAAAGGTTCACGCGTGAAGGTACTCAGTTCGCTGTCATTAACGAAAATGTACCTGGCAAATCACCATCCCTGTTCTTTCGTATAAAAGAAGCTGGGGGCGAGCCTAATCCATTTGCAGACAGAGGCTTTACTTGGAGCAGTACACCTAGACAGTATCCACATTTACGTATTGATCTACATTACCATAGCAGCATCTCAGACTTGCCTGGGCGACGCAATTTAAGCTATTGCCATGGCACCGAATATTTCAGCCGTGACAAAGAAATAATTCAAATACATTATTATTTTGACGCCTTCGGCAACTTTACGCATGCTCATACACAATTTATCCCCAGCAAAGAGAGGGTACAATTATCTGATAGTGAGCTAGATATTTTAGAGCAACGAGCCAATATATATGGCGCTAAAGTTAAAGATTTAATGAAACAAAAAGCTATCGATTTTAGTGAGCTCACCGATAGCATAGAAAAGAAGCATCTAGAAATTTTGCAAAAGCTACAGGGCAATTTTGATAAAAGGCAACTGTTGATTGAGGTGGATGAGCTTATTGCGCTGATTGAACAAAAAAACTCATTTGAAGATCTGCGTCATGTTTCAGCCGCGCCTAAATTTTTAATTAGAAGCTTGCAAGCTTTACGCGCAAGAATTAATAACGATGAAATAGCAGAGGTTAGCAGTACAACTCCAGTGGCCGAACGGGACAAGGAACCTGAATCCGCCGCAGTCGATACTACTGTTAGCGCATCCTTACCAACCAAAGCCAAAGTTAAAGCAAAAGATATTAAAAAAGCAATTGCAGTGCAAATTGATGCTGAAATAGCCAGATGCGAGCAGTCAATTAAAAAATTAACTTTATTAGTCAAAGACCATACATCTGTTGAAAAAACAAATGTGGTTGAATATCTGAAGTTACTAGACACAACGAGAATAGATTTGCTCGGTTTGACGTTTCTTTCCAGAGCTAACAAACATCAGGTGACAAAAATCGCTAAACTTTATGCTGACGCACAAAGTTTGCCCAGCGCAATTAAATTATTAGAAGATGCCGTATTAAAAGGTGATTTAGAACTAGTTAAAGCATTATTTCCATTTTGTGAAGACCTGGTAACCAATAGATTTTACTTTGATTTATTCATGAATTGGGTCATGGGCGGCGCTGATCAGGAATTGTCGACCAAGAAAGAACAAATTTTCGATTTTTTCAGTGAGAACTGTCCAGTCTTTAACAACTTTATTCAAAAATCGCCAGAAATGTTTATCGTGATAGAAAATAATTTACAAGTTAATTTCGCATTTTTTGCCTATAACCATAAGAACCAATCAATGTTTGCTGCGCTTTTTAGATATGGGCTAGACCCAAATGCACCGATGTGTAATTTAGACAAATTGTTCGCCCCGTTTACCGTAATAGCCAAACTTAACCCCTCAGATACCGGATTTTATTTAGAAACTTTAAACAGGCATGGGTACTCATTAGACTTCAAACAGCCCTACGAAGATGGGCAAATTATAAATCCAAAATCTGCAATTAAAACTCCTAATTTACCGGCAAGCCACAAACATAAGTTAAAATCCAGTATGGCAAAATTTGCGGAATTAGCCGCGACTTTTGAGATGCCGGCAAATTTTGGTACTGCTACTGTTGTTTCACTTCGAACACACAAAGCTCCTCTATATCCACTACGTGAATTTTGTTTGGAAACACAGGATTTTTATAGTTATCCGCATTTATTTGCGTTCTTGGTTGACCGCTCAAAGATAATTGATCTACTTGCCGTAGCTGGCTATTTTATCTGCGGTTCTACTGGTGTGACACTAATTCCTAACATAAATGCTAGAAGTGTCGAATGCTGCTCTTTAAACGATGTACATGGCTTAGCTGCCCAATTAAAGCAAACTGCAGGAGATAACTGGAGCATTATATTTGCTTCAGCAATACCCGACTTAGATTATTGCGGTACAAAACTCATAACGGTATTAAAATCTAAACTGCCCGAGTCAGAAGCTGCGACCGCCGCCTTAATGCAAGAGTTAGAACAAAACGCTAAGGAACTCACCAGGAATAAACAATTTCAACAGGCTTCGCTATTGTATCTAGCTCAATTTATATTATATACCCAAAGACCTGGGATCATTAACGCTAAATCTAAACAAAAATATGCCCACACTCTCTATTGGGCAGCATTTACTCTGGAACGACATGCCGAGCAGCTAGCTGAAAAGCATAAATCTGACGTTGCACCAGAATTGTTAGCTAAAGAGTTATTTGCTATTCATACCCGAGCGAGTAAAATTTACATTTTACTCACTATTCTTGCATATAATGATCCAAACGATGAGTTATATAAGACTGGTTTTGTACAAACCTCAGTGGCTAATCTTTACAAATTATGCGAGACGAAAATTGAACCAAGCTTGCGAGCGTCGTTTAAAATGGTAGTAGATAAAGAAGTAGCAAAGAAACCTGCAAACGGCCTTGGCCCTAGACCAGGAATATAGAAAAACCCGGATGACGCAAGCATCACCCGGCAAGGTTGGAAGAAATTATTGCTCGATCATTTCTTTTAGTGGTTTAAGAGCAGACAATTTTACTGTGAAACGGGCAGGTTTAGCAGCGATCGTGACTTCTTGACCGGTTAATGGGCTAACCATCTTACGTGCTTTCGTTGCTTTCTTCTTAACGCGACGAATTTTTATGCCTGTCTTAGGGATAGTTAGTTCGCCTGAACCACGCTTCTTCATGTGACCTTCAATCACATTGTTTAACGCATCAAACATTGCTTCAACCTGAACTCTAGTTAAGTTGGTTTGTTCAGCAATTGCTTGTAAAATTTCGATTCTTGTTTGTTTATCCTTCTGGGTGCTAGTTTTAGCAGCAGCTTTAGTTGCCTTTGGCGCAACTTTTTTTACTTTCACGTTTACTTTCACTTTCTCAGTAGATTTCTTTGTGCGTACTTTAGGCTGCTTTGCTTTTTTCGCTGTCATTAATTTTCTCCAAAATAATTAATATTAACTTAGCCAGCGATTATGCCAATCTTATTTTTTAAAAGCAAGAATTTTTATTATTGGAGCGCGTTAATGCATTCAGCAAAGTCGTTTTTAGGATTATTTACTTTGGTTGAAACAGGAAAGTATTTAACTTCTTCTAAGCTATTAGCTAATAAATTTTCTAATTCTATTATTGAAAGCTTTGGATCTAGCCAAGCTTTTGCAAGTTGTGGGTTTAAAATAACCGGCATACGCTCATGGATCAAGCTTAACTCTTTAGCCGCTGGTTTGGTTATTAAGGCACAAGTATCATTTTCCCAAATACCAGCAAAAGCGAATAAAGCTTGTTGCGGTAGCGTTAAAAGATATGGTTGTTTGATTTTACCGATCAATTTCCATTCATAATAACCATTCGCAATTACCAAGCAACGACGTTGTTGAAATGCTTTTTTAAACGCAGGCTTTTGCTGGATTGTTTCTAAACGCGCATTAATAAATGAATTTTGTTCCTCTTTTAGCCACTTAGGGCGCAAACCCCAAGTTAAAAACTCTAAGATCGATCCTTGCTGACGGATTACTGGAATTACTTGATTTGGGGCAATGTTATAACGCGGTTTTAGTAGCGGGATATGAGATAAAGAAAACTGCCGAGCAATTAGCTCTGGCTCGCTGTTTAAATAAAATCTGCCACACATATTATTCGACGGTCACGGATTTGGCCAGATTTCGTGGCTGATCCACATCCGTACCTTTAAGCACCGCGACATGATAGGCTAATAATTGTAAGGGGACGACTAAAGCCATTGGTGCTAAGCTATTTGGCACTTCAGGAACTTCTAATACAGTTACATTATCAGAGGATTTGATCTGTGATGACTTAGGCGTAATCACAATTAATTGCCCACCGCGCGTTTCGACTTCTTGGATATTCGATTTTAATTTGGCTAACAATGCATCATTTGGCGCCAACACAACCACCGGCATCTCGGAATCAACCAAGGCTAGCGGACCATGCTTTAACTCACCAGCAGGATATGCTTGGGCATGAATATAAGAAATTTCTTTGAGCTTCAAAGCACCCTCTAAAGCAATCGGGTATAAAATACCGCGCCCCAAGAATAAAGCATAGCGCTTATCCGCAAATTGTTGTGCAATTTTCTTAATCTTATTATCTAAAGCGAGAAATTCGGTAATTATTTGCGGCAAATGGATCAACTGTGCCACTAATTCTGCAGCATGATCGGTGCTCAATCCTGCGCGGCGCCCCAAAGCCAATACCAACATAAATAATGCCACCAGCTGCGTCATAAAGGCTTTAGTCGAAGCAACACCAATTTCTGGGCCAGCATGAGTTAACAAAACTAAATCAGATCCTCGCACCAACGTGCTTTCCGGCATATTACAAATTGCCAAAGTGCCGACATAGGTTCCTGGTGGATCATTTTTTATATCAGCTAGCGCTGCTATGGTATCCGCTGTTTCTCCAGATTGAGAAATGGTGACAAATAAAGTTCCCGCCGCAACCACGCGCTTGCGATACCGGAACTCACTAGCTATTTCTACTTGGCAAGGAATGCCAGCAATTGCTTCAAACCAATTACGCGCCACCAAACCAGCATAATAGCTAGTGCCGCACGCGACTAACATTATATTCTTAGTCTTATTAAAAATAGCGGCGGCCTGCAAACCAAAAGCTTGCTCTAAGACATGACCATGATGAATTCTGCCACTCAAAGTAGAGTTAATCGCATCCGGCTGTGCAAAAATTTCTTTTTGCATGAAATGCCGATAAGCTCCTCGATCCGCTGCTTCAAAATGTAAAGCTTTATTATGCACTTCACGATTTACTGGATTACCGGCCAAATCATAGATGGTTACCGAATCTAGGGTAATTACCGCAATATCCTGCTCTTCCAAATAAATAAACTCTTGCGAAACCTTATGCAGAGCCAAAGGATCAGAAGCAACAAAATGTTCGCCCAAGCCAAGTCCAATTGCTACCGGACTGCCACAACGCGCAACCACCAACCGATCGGGTTGTTGTTGATCAATTACAGCAATCGCATATGCGCCATCTAGTACTTTAACCACGGTTTGAACTGCAGACAATAAATCTGCGCCTTGACTTAGTTGTAGATAAATCAGCGCTGCAATGATCTCAGAATCAGTATCTGAATTTAATTGTAAATCTTTGGGTAAGGTATTACGTAACTCTAGATAGTTCTCAATAATACCGTTATGCACTAGCACTACTCGCTCACCAACCACGTGCGGATGGGCATTTTGTTCATTTGGCGCACCATGCGTCGCCCAACGGGTATGTGCAATACCTAAATTGCCATTAACTTTTTGTTCAATAACGCTTTGCTCTAAAACTTTAACTTTGCCAGAACGACGCACATGAACAATGTGATTATTATGATCAATGACAGCAATTCCTGCTGAATCATAACCACGATATTCTAAGCGATGCAAACCATCCAATAAAATTGGCACTACATTTCTTTGGCTTACCGCTCCAACTATGCCACACATCTTATATTTCCTCTTTGTGCTTAACCGGGCGACGCCAATTTAATATGTTCGCAATTACTTTTTTAGTTAAAGTTAAAG
>CAYPGU010000128.1:0-5745 GCA_964409995.1 uncultured Legionellaceae bacterium
GATGTATAAGAATGGCTCATACTTACAAAAGAATAATAATAGCAAGAACGGATAAAATAGGTGACTTAATTCTATCAATTCCTAGTTTTTTTATGATTAGAAAAATGTATCCTGAAGCTGAAATAACCTTATTAGTCAGAAATTATAACTATAATATAGTAAAAAATTTGCCATATATAAATAGAGTTGTTCAAATAGATAGATACAGACAAAAAGAACTTTTAGAAAAAATAAAATATTTTAATGCCGATGTTTTTATAGCCTTATATGTCGATAATTTTGTAATGGAATTAGCAAAAGCAAGTAAAGCTAAAATAAAAATAGGACCTTTATCAAAAATAAAATCTTTTTTTACTTTTAATAAAGGTGTTTTACAAAAAAGATCTAAATCAATAACTCCGACCATACCAAGGAAAATTAAAAGACAGCAAATAAATGCAATTAGTGAAAGAAATGTCGCAATAAAGATTTTATATGTCATTGCTATAGTCTAACATATCTAAATTGATCCTTACCATGATGTTTGGCTTCATAAAGCAATTTATCTGCCTCTTCTATGATTTGATTGATTCCAAGCTCTGACTCATAAGGAACAAATACCACACCGATGCTTAGGCTTACATTACCAAGAATCATTTTATGCTCTTCATCCTGTGGCTCATAGTCAAAACCAGGAGTCTTTAAAAACTCATTTTTTACTTCAGCACATATTCTTTTTGCATCTTCTTCAGATATATTGACCATTAGAGCGGCGAATTCATCTCCGCCCAATCTAAAAATAATGTCACCATCACGACGTAAATAACTTTTTAAATAATATGCAATGTATGTTAAGAATTTGTCACCGAATGGATGTCCAAAGTTATCATTGACTAATTTAAAATTATCCACATCAATTGCAATGAAAACCAAAGAGTGCTTATTTCTTTTGGCACGATAATACTCATCTTTGATAAGCTTTGTGAAGTGCCTTTTGTTATATAAGGCTGTTAAAGAATCGGTTATAGAAAGTTCTTCCAGCTTATCAATTAATATCTCATTTTGTTCTGTTAGATAAAATACCCCACTTAACAACCTTTGATAAGAACGCGCTATAATTGTTGTTGCAAGCAAGTAGAATATAAAAATAGTTGAAGTTATTGCATTATTAAAATCTAAAAACATAAAATCGTGCACTATAACAGGCAAAAATATTGCACAAACATAGGTAAGAAACGCAGGAATATATACACCCAATGAAGCAGTTGCCCCTGCGCACATTCCACCATAAACTAAAAATATTACCAACTGTTGCATAGTGTGTGTATATGGTAAAGTTATGAAATAAATTGAAGTCCAAGACAAACCAGTTAATAATGTGAAAATAACGAATATTCTCAAATTTAGAGCTGGAGCACTTATATATAGTTCTCTTTTTAATACCAGACTACAATGGATCAACCTAAAAGAAACTATAACACCTAGGCCGAAGAGCCAGAGAGTAACAATATGAGTAGGCACATCATTATTGTATAAATAGATCCCTAGCAAAGCCGCAAGGATGATATTAAACCCTACAGCTCTATATGAGCCATCGTAAAGCAACTTTTGACCATCTTTATATAAAATAGCTGGTTTTTGTTCTGCCACCTTAGCTGCTTCCCAAACTTATTATTATATGTATTCTAGCATTAAATATCTTGAGTCATAACCATACTCTTGATGTCAAAAAGCAGTTTGGGTCATAGGTCCTGATTTATTGGATGGTGGATTTAGGAATGCAATAGGTGGCGCTGGCCCATATTACGAAATGTTAGGTGCATATATTGGTCTAACTCTGAGTACAGAACGTAAGGACCATCGAACAACTCTTGCAGTTGCTTAATCTTATACCGCCACCTAATCATGGCCTAGGGTAACAATTGTGCGTCAACTAGGTAATGTAGTAATAGACAGCGTCCACATTTTTAAACTGGAACAGTAAATAAGTCTTTACAATTCGATTATGTGCAGCTATTGATTATAGCTAGTATCTCCGGATAAAAATCTCCAGTGTCTGCGATATTATTGCAATTTGATATAAAATTTCCACTTTGTGGATCACCCAATGCTCCGTTTATTACTGGCTGGTATGAATAATAACATTTTTTGATAAGGGTATCATTTACGTCAATCACATAGTTTGAGGTCGCTACATATTTAACATTGAGATCACTCATTTCGGCTAAGGTTAGGTTTGCCACCTCGTTCTCATCAAGATTTGCAATATCACCTATAGAAGTGTTGGCAAAAGTATTCATGAATGGACACGTTGCTGGTCCATAAGAAACATCTATAATTATATCACCGACATAAACACTAGGGTCTACCCGAACTGAAAAACCTGTTTCTGTCGCAAAGTCATTTCCAGAATCTGCTGGCAAGCCTATTTGGTTGATGTTTCCAAAGAAGCCGTTAGTGTTGTAGTAAGTGATTGATTTATTTATTTGCGCTTGTAGAAAAGTCATGCCTTTTTCCAGCCTAGCTCGTTCTATATAGTCTTTGTATGATGGCACAGAAACAGCAGAGAGAATCCCAACTATTGCAATTACAACCATTAATTCGATCAATGAAAACGCTCTCAACCGTATCTCCGAATTAAGAGAATATTTACATAATTATAGTACACTGAAGATATATATTTTGTTAGCGATAGAATTAAATCTTTTAGCTGTATAATTTGGTTTATATGCAACATTATACGATTTATGGCATAACTTCACATTTCTTGCACAAACCAACAATCAATGATTATTATAGGGAATTGACTTGCATCGACTTTTACAGCGAGTTTTTCAAGCTCTCTCTTTAGATAAGGCAGCCAATTATCTGTTGATTTACTTTTACCATTACCATGAATCAAAATTACTTTAATCAACTTTGAACCTCTATTTCCAACACAGTTACAGGCTTAGACTTAAATTCATCCATACCTATTATTTTCCATCCAAGGTGTTGATAATAGGCTGGTATAGCAGGATCAAATGCGAAAACATAAAGTTTTTTAAAACCAAGGTCTTTTGTCTTATTAATTGCTACATCAACCAGCATTTTGCCGATTCCTTGCTTTTGATACTTTGGATCTACTACCAAATCTCCCAACCAAGGCGATATATCTGGACGGATGCCACCATCTGATACTAATGAACAAGTACCTACAGGAATTTGATCATATAACGCAACATAAGATAGAGGTATATTCTCATTCATTTCCTCATATAACCCAGATTCAATTTCTTCAAATTCAATCTCTGGCATCCAAATTTTACCTAATACTTCATGCCAAATATTTGCAAGTGCAGGCACAGCACTTGGATGGTTTTTCAAAAAATCTATTTTGATCATACTTTTACTACCGCTCGCAACCTTGTTCATCAGCTAACCACCTTACACTTCTTCATCGATTGATATATTAGATAATCTTTTGTGATTATAGAGTAGAATTAAATATATAATATCCATAATATTAGCCATATTGATTGTTTTCAAACCCAGTGCAGGTAATATGAGATTTATCACAGAAATTAACTGCAACGTCTCACCCAAGAATAAAATTGCGATGCTTTGTCAGCTTTATAATTTGTTCTGTATTTTGGTATTTAAATTAACACTTTCTTCGCTAGGATCAATTCATATTTATTTTAGATTCCGCATATCTTATTCCGAAATTCTGTACCATTAGTTCCATCATCTTCGTCGCCATTACACGTTAGATACAAATCTACGTTGTCATCCAGGATATTGACCGTGCAATATTTAACAATTGTGCCAGCAGGCGTTTCACCGATAAATATTTCCAATGTAAATTGTCTGCTATCTATATCCCCATCAACAGCTATACCCACACCTGCAACAACTGCTGAAGCTCCGCTCGGACAAGGGCCTCCAAAATCGGGGCTGGTCACATATGCTGATACAGAGTATTGGGTAAATATACCCAGATAATTGCCAACCTACCTAGACTTAAGATAACGATAGGCTAATCCTGCTAAAGTTGCCCCAACGAGTGGAGCCACCCAGAAGAACCATAATTGATCAATTGCCCAACCGCCAGTTACAAGTGCTGGGCCTGTGCTGCGTGCTGGATTTACAGAGGTGTTTGTTAATGGAATAGTAATTAAGTGAATCAAAGTTAGGCATAAGCCAATCGATAATGCTGCAAACCCTTTAGGGGCATTTTCATCTGTTGAACCTAGTATTACCATTAGAAACATAAATGTCATGGTTGCTTCAGCAATGAAGCATGACTGCATGTTATAACCACCTGGAGAATGAGCTCCATAACCATTGTTAGCCAGACCATTACTCAGATCAAAATCACCATTACCGCTAGCTATAAAATAGAGCAAGTATGCAGCAGCTGCAGCTGCTAGTACTTGGGCTAGTATGTAAGGGGCTAAATCTTTACTCTTAAAGCGTTTAGCAATGAACAATCCCCAACTCACCGCAGGATTAAAATGCCCACCTGAAACATAACCAACGGCATAAATCATCGTAAGGACCGTTAAGCCAAAAGCAAAAGCAACGCCTAAGAACCCAATCCCTAAATCTGGAATTCCTGCTGCCAAAACTGCACTACCACAACCACCTAATACTAACCAAAAAGTACCAAGAAACTCAGCAAATAATCGCTTCTGCAAAGACATGTCTATCTCCCTATAAATGGTTACCATAACCTTTTACTTAGCATTATAGAAGGTTATAAATTTGGATCCAATTTTGCATTCTTTGTTGGAAGCTAAAACTGGGATTTTACCAGTTCGGGGCGAAAAAGTTTATTCCATTTTGAAAAACTCGATTTAGCGTGCTAGAGTTTGTGCCCCTGCTTGAATTTTTTTAGGTAAGTTGTACATGCAACGGTTATAGTTAATAAAATTGATAGAGGTTTACGGTTAGCTTGAAGTCTCAACATTGTTTAGGGGCTGTTGTAATTGCAAGTAATTCAATTAATCTTTTTCAATTATTGCGCTCGCAATATCAGCAGTTAGCACAGCAATAGTAGCAATATTCTTTGTTTTTTGCCTGACTTGGGTTATAATCGGGTCAAGAATATGTACCTAAGAGAGTTAATCATGCCTTTATTATTTGAAATCAAGGATCAGGATAAGATTCTATGTTTCGTACCTCGTGGGCATCGCGTGGGAGGTAGTTTTGTAGATTTACCAAAACAAATTGCTCAGACTTGCGCCTTTGATGCCGCATACCGATTATTATCGATGTGCTATACCCAAACCGATATAGATATGGAAGAGTCTTCTATTTTATCCGCAGTAAATTCTTTTAAAGATGAGTTATTTTTAATCGAGGTAATGCAAATCCTAGTAGACGACATTCTAAACAAGTTATTAAGAAAGCCCTTATCGGAAACACATTTACAATCAATAATACGTACGCTTTGCTACAATGATGTAAAAATTATTCTGGGTGAAGAATATTTCTCAGATGAAAACTTTAGGATAATATGCTCTGTTATTTTAAACAAGCACTTAAACAATTTAAAAAAGCATTGCAGTACTTTAGGAAATAAAATAATTGCAATACTTTCTAACCCCAAACGGGACGCAGCAGAGATCGAGCCATTAATTAATAATTATTTTTTTGAGTTACAGCTAGAAGTTTTGAAGAAATTTACAAATATCCCTGCGATTTCTAAATATATCACAGAAATGAATTTCGAAGCCATTCCTGACCAATTACCCCTGTTAAACAAATTTGCCATGTATAAAA
>CAYPGU010000129.1:0-5684 GCA_964409995.1 uncultured Legionellaceae bacterium
TCTAACTTTGAAGCTTTATTAGTAGGACATTTAAAAGATGGATACATATTTCCATCTGAACTTTGCTACATTGTTTTAGTCGGTGGTAATACAACCTGCATGGAAATCAATGTTAGTGAAATGTTAAGTTTACGTCGACGTCATCCTAAAGTTAATGTGATTAGTTTTAATCCCCCTGGCATTGGCAACACTCCTGGCAATTTAAAAGACTTGCGTGAATATGTGGCAGCATTAAATTCAATTTTTTATTGCTTACTCGATTATGGAGTAAAGGATACTAACATTATTGGAATTGGACATTCACTTGGTGCGGCTATTGTTTTGGATTCGGTGAGACAATTTCAAGCCAAGGGTTATAACATTGGTGCGTTCGCAGATCGAACTATGCAATCGATTTCTGCAGCTGCGGTCGCAAAACTAGCTTATGGGCCTATCTCAGCATATTTAATCAAGAATTTAATTATATATTTAGAGTTAGAGTCCGATGTCGCAGGAAATTTTAGCGCTATTAATGAGTTCAATCCTGATGCTGCAATAGGATTAGGTACCACACAAGATGAAGCTATGCAGAATTGTTGCTTAGCAAATGGTTTGCCGCCTATACACAGGGAACGCTTTAAGCGCTTTACGCCACATTCTGATATGCAGAAAGCGCATAGCATTCGTTTGCATAGAGTAAATTCTGAGCAGCATCAAACATCTGGGCAAGACTACCAAGATGAATTTATCAAAATGAGATTTAAGATGCCATGAGCCTGGTTTGAATCTGTAATGTGTGTATATTCTCTCTTGAAAACATGCCTAGGTTTGTGTATTATCTGCCTAAATATAAAACAATTAAATCAAAATGACAAAACAAGAAATTCTAAATCGAATTAAGCAAATTCTAGTTGGTTTGGGCGATGAGTCTGGCGACACTGATTTTTCACAAAGATCGGAGATCGCTATTGGCCAAATAGCTGATTTGGCCAGAATAGTAATTAGAACTTCTGATGGTCCCGCCTTGCTTTCCTATCTTATTCTGTTACTCCAAGAGAATGGTTCCTATAATTCTAATAAAGCATATGGAGCTATATTAAGGACGGTTGCACGGAGTCTGCTAAATACTTATCCAATGATTGCCTCAGAAATAGCTAATACTAGAGCTGCTCCACCAGATTTAATAAAATTTATTTTGGGGCTGTCAGCACCCACTTTAAAAGAACGCGTATCAAGCAGAGGCATCAACTCTAAAGATAATTGGCTAGATCCAGTTACAGCTGAGGTAATGGATTACCCAGTGAGTTATGCTATAAATGGAGTTGAGCAAACTGTAGATCTGTTAACTTTGATTAATAACAGTGAAAATTGTATTGGTCTACACTGTCCGCTTACAAAACAATACATTTTTCTCAAAGATTTAAGACCAAGAATGGATATTGTACAAGAGATTCGCAGTGCAACTGATGTTATTACAGCAGAAGAACCTCAAGAAATATCTTTGGCAGCTGCATGCAGATTAGTGCGTGCAGGAAAATTTTCAGAGTTGAAAACATGGTATTTGCAACACCCAAGTGTTTCTCTAGATTATCCGGTCAAAGACGGCGCAGAATTGAAATGGACCTTATTGCACAATGCACTTAGACTGAGTAAATTCGATATTGCTTCGTGGTTGATTGAAAATGGCGCAGATGTAGATGTCAAGAACGCAGAGGGTAAAACACCTTTTGATCTTGTAGATCTTAAGAAATTAAAAGATGCTTTGGCAGCTGATCCAAATAATTTAGCATTAAAATATTTATGCTATAAGTATTATGAAAACACAAAAATACTAGCGCATATGTTGAATGCTGTCGAATATATCCCAGAGTTGGCCACCAATAAATACCCTCCTTATTCATTTGTTTTGGCGAAAACAAGTATCAATAATAATTCATATGTCGATGCTGTGCCTATAATTAATGACGTTATACAACGTAATTATTCACGTGGTTTAACTTTTATATGCAATACTTTGAATAAAATAAATGCAGTGGATGCACAGAAAATTTTGGCACTAGAGGCGATGGGAATTTTAACAATGCCAATGATGTTGCGAAATTTTAAAGCGATATTGTCTTTAAGCACTCCTGTTTTTCAGCGCGAAGCTCTAGAATACGAATATGCCAGACTTTCATATAAATTTGCTAGTAAAGAAGAATTTCAACATATGGAATATAATCATATAGTGGCTCTATGCTTCGCTAATTTAGCTTGGACTAGAAGTCATGATCCTAAAGCAAAGGAATTATTGGATAAAGTTTGTATAATGCTAAAATTTGAACCACAGGAACCTTCAACCTCTGTAAACTCTGCACCTAGATTTCGTACTTAAACGTTTTATCATCAAATTGTAATTTATCCAGCACTGTCTATATACCTTTGGGAGAATGTTGAACTTTTTCTCATATGTTTGGTCTGAGTACACGATTTATTTGACATCGTGTTTGGGGGATGTATGAAAAAGTTTGCCGGCATTGAAGTAAAAGATTTAACCAATACTAGAAGTATACTTACTATCCAAGAGTCTCGCCGCGCAATCCTACAACATCTGCAAGTTTATATTAATACTATGCCTTATATTACGGCATCAGATGTGCAAGCAAAACATGAATTAGAAAACATCATTAACCAGCAAATCGGCTGTATAGAGCATTTGGATAATTATGCGCGTCTGGTTAGACATTTACCTCGATTATCCAGTACATATATTCAATATCCCTACGCACCGGAGAGTTTAAATGCATTAATTGACTTGGCGGTAAAATTTGCGCCGTATGATTGGCATATTAAGGGTACTTTGCTCAGTATGGATCGCCTGCTTAAACAAATTGGTGAAAGTACAGATGATGAGGAATTTGTACAAAACTTTGATTATGAGGTATTTAAGCAGTTAGAGATTAATGCAAAGAAATTATTTCAAGATGCAACAGAAAAAAACTTAGAGATCGCATATCAGCGCATGGATAGAGTATCTGAATTGACTAACAATGTTCGATTTGCCAGCAACCTACCATTTGTAGTTGGGTTGCAAATATATCATTATTTGAGTGTGTTATCTTATCTATATTTTTATAGTGGCGAGGATATACAAGTTGAATTATTTGATGCTCGCGTATGTAATAAATTAATGCATAGTGTTAAAACTTTAGAAGAGATACCAGAGCATATCAGTAGTCACGGCTGTTTGACCGCACTAACTTATTTATTCTATGGCAAACCCAAGTCTGATGCCAAATCTAATGCTCGAGTTGCACCAAAGTTAAGTCTAGATATCTAGAAAAAATTCTGCTACAACGATAATTGATGTTTTTTATGGATGGAGATTATCGTGGCAACAAATGAAGCAGAAGTTTTAGCGCAGATTCAGGCGGCAACCAAAGAAGATCCGTTGGCCAAAGCTAAGGCTCACATATCTCAATGTGAAGCAAGAACTAAAACGTATATTGAGGCGATAAGGGCTTCGATTCCTCGTACCTTGACTGATACTAATTTAATAGTTAAATCAAGATATCAATTTATGAGAAATGATGGTCCTCCACAACAAATAGCAGTGCCTAAAAAATCTGGCAAAGTTCGTGATGTATATGATGATGGCGAACATCTAACTTTAGTTACAACTGATCGACTAACTGCCTTTGATCGTCCGATTGCAAATATTCCTGGTAAGGGCATGGTCTTAAACTTAATTTCCGCGTTTTGGTTTCGTGAAATAGCACAACATGATTTATTTGAAGGTGTGGAACCAATGCCGAGCCACTTTATTCAAACACCGCATCCGAATGTTACGATTGGAACTAAGGCTGAACCATTTAAAGTCGAGTTTGTAGTGCGTGCATATCTTACTGGAACCACCAGTACAAGTATTTTAACTCATTACAAAAACGGAGTCCGTGAGTTCTGTGGCAATACGCTGGCTGAAGGAATGACTGATCATCAAAAGCTTCCACAAATAATTATCACCCCAACCACTAAATCAGATGAGCACGACGAATCATTAACACCGCAACAAATTGTCGAACAAGGCTTAATGACGCAAGAGGAATGGGAATACTGCTCACTTATGGCAATCAAATTATTTGAATTTGCTAGCAAAAAAGTCGCAGAAAAGGGGTTAATTTTAGTTGATACCAAGATGGAAATGGGTAAAACTCCTGATGGTCAAATAATTGTTATCGATGAACTATTTACACCAGATTCTTCGCGCTATTGGTTAGCAGAGGGAGCTTCCGATGCAATTGCGCGCGGTGAATGTCCAAAAAACATCGACAAAGAATTTTTGCGTAAAAAATTAGCACCACAACGCGATGCTATTATGGCCGGAGCTACTCCTGTAGTTGCAGAAGATGATATAGTTGAAACTAGCCGTCGTTATATTCTGCTTTATGAAATTATTACTGGTCAACAATTCTGTACGGCAGATCTAACTGCGATGCCCGATCTGCAACGATCGATAACAAATGCTTTGATATCTATGTATATGCCGTCCCCATTGATGCCAGAGGCCAAAGTTTTATCTTTTGCCGCTCCGCCAAAAAATTTGCGTTTGGTTGATTTAGCAGAGCCAGCACCAGCACCAGTAAAAGCTAAACGTCGTGAAAAATACACTAGTGCAATTGCTGGTAGATATGTCACTGATGCAATGTCTAATATTTGGTCGGATGATCGTAAGTTTGGTTTGTGGCGTAAAATGTGGGCAACTTTAGCTCGAACACAAATGGAATTGGGAATTAATGAAGTTAATTTAGCACAAGTTTTAGAGCTTGAAGCTGCAGTAGATTTACCGATTGATTATGCATTTGCAGCGAAGAAAGAGAAAGAGTTGAAGCATGATGTGATGGCGCACAACAAAACTTTATGTGAAGTTTGTCCAACTGCTGCTCCTATCATTCATTTGGGTGCCACATCATGTGATATTACAGATAATGCTGAATTAATCCAAATCAAAGAGGCAATGACTTTATCTTTAAATAATGGCTTGAATGTTTTGAATGCATTACGTGAAGTAGCACTAAAGTATAAAGACGTTATCACTTTAGGCTATACGCATGGACAGCCAGCGCAGCTCACTACCGTTGGTAAACGAATTTGTATGTGGGCAGAAAGTTTGCAAATCGCTTTGGAAAATTTAGAGTTACAAATCAAGAGATTAAAACTTCGTGGTTTTAAAGGCACTACCGGCACCCAAGCGACACTGTTAGATTTATTCAAAGGTGATGAATCGAAGATAGACGAGCTTGAGAATATGCTTTGTGAAAAATTAGGGTTTGATGGAACCTTAGATGCAACAGGGCAAACTTATCATAGAAACGTCGATCACTTTGTTCTCAGCGCAGTAGCTGGAGTTTCCGTGGCAGTTGCTAAAATGTGTGAGGATATCCGACTCTTAGCTAGCCATAAAGAAATGGGCGAGCCATTTGAAGACAAACAAATTGGCTCTAGCGCGATGGCATACAAACAAAATCCAATGCGTTGTGAGCGTGCCGATGGTTTAAATAGAGTTTTATTAGGGCTAACTCAACAGCCGGCAATGACTGCATCGACGCAATGGCTAGAACGTAGCTTGGATGATTCAGCCAATCGTCGCATAGCAATTGCAGATTCATTTATGTTGCTTGATGCGGTGTTATTGATCGCGGCTAACATTGTGCCAGGCTTAAGAGTCA
>CAYPGU010000130.1:0-5567 GCA_964409995.1 uncultured Legionellaceae bacterium
TCCACAGCCATGACATCTCCCAAAAAAAATATAAACCTGTATTACATTATCTACTATATGTTGCATAGTTAAATAAACAACATTGATAGCTAGATTAGGATTAATTTCGTTTTCGATAATATATTGTACTCTCTCGCGCAATGGTGCGTCGGCTTTCGGGTATGCACCTTTTATATTAGGGGCTTTGATGGATAATTGCCCACCAAAATCATTACTTAGGTAATCAATTACCGCATCGCGCAAGGCGGCTATCGCGGTGTATTCCACGTAGAGAATGAATTCTGGGTATTTTAATACTAGATCAGTGTCCTCTTGCTCACCTGCTGGGCAGAATGTAATTCCGACATCGGCCTTTTGGGTGCCAGGGTTAGTAACGGTAATGCGCAGATTTAAAACTTCATTATCCGATTCTTTGGCAATTAAAGCCGCAAAATGCGCCTGCGCTGCGACTGTTAAAGCCAGCAGCGGCCGCGTATTGCTGATTGATTCGTTCACGACAGAACTTGACATGTTGGTTAAATACCTTAGACGACTAACAACTATGTAGGCAATTCTAAAGCACTAGGGCCAGAATTACTAGGCCACAAGCTTAATGTCGTACCTTGCTAATTACTACTGAGAGTTGGTTTTGGTTGATATTGTGCGGCGCTGAAGTCGCTGGGTGAACATGAACATGGGTTTGTGGGGCGTGCGCTAGAGACATGCCATGCTTAGTTACTTCAGTACTGTGTTGTAATTGGGCTAAACGTAAAGTATGGCTCTGCTCTTTGTCTTGCTGGATACTTTCATGCGCCAGCGCCAGCATATGCTTCTCATGTTCGCGCAAGCCACCGGCCGGATTATCTGCAGATTGATTGATCGGTAATTTAATCAGTTCAATTTTTGCATCTGGTGGGCAAATAAGATCTTGAAAAATAATCTGGCCATTCGCACAGGTACATTTGTAGATATTGGTTTCAGCTGCTCTAACATTATGCGACCAGGCCAAAAATAAAGCCGTCACACCCATAATCATCGTCGTCATTAACTTCTTCTGTCGATGCTGCATTATGCTTACCTACACGCTTAGTTGTTAAGTTGACCAAATTCTCTCATAACCAAGCATAAAAGTCAATTTCTGGTCTAGCTCCTATTCCATGGCATTCCAGCCAGTAGTTTTGCCGTGCCGCACCAGCCTGTAATACCAGCCAGAATCAGGCCTGCCCCGACAAATCCAGTGAGAATTAGAAACCAATTACTGATTAATACAGACATAATTGTGGCGATCAAAACAAGTGAGCCAGCAACTATCTGAGTCTGCCTATCAATCGGAATTGTTTTGCCACCTGATTTAATAATTTTATGGCCGGCCTTTTTCCAAGCAGATAAACCACCTTCCAAACTATAAAGTTCTAAATTTGGATCTTCACTTAAGAGCTTTTTACAAGCTTCCAAGCTTCTTCGGCCAGAATGGCAATGTATAACTATCGGACCTTGTGTTGTTGGTAAATTTTTGACTGAAATATTAGCTAATGGAATACAACTAGCACCCTCTATACATTCGCTTTTATGTTCCCCTGGCTCCCGCACATCAACCAACAAAACTTCTTTCTGTGCAGCAAGTTTTTTGAAATCTTCTACATTAATTGATTTGATCATATAATAATAATTCCTAACTTGAGAATTGTTCAAAAGCCAAAATTGCATCCGCGGCATACATTAAAGCCGGGCCACCGCCCATATATACAGCCACGTTAAGCATTTCAATTAGTTCTTCGCGTTTGACCCCGAGTTTTACTAATTTCTTAGTATGAAAGCCAATACAACCATCACATTGTTTTGCAACTCCGATAGCTAAAGCAATTAATTCTTTAGTCTTTTCATCTAACACACCCGTCTTGGTTGCAGCTTGTGACATCGCTCGAAATGCTTGCATAAGCTCAGCTGATTCTTGAGCATATTTATTAATCGACCCTGAAATAGAATTGGTAATATCTTGATAATCCTTGCTCATTGTTTCCTCCGAAGCACATAGACTGTTTAAAAGAAAAAGAACGAAATACCGAAACCTGGCAACATATAAATTGGCGCCCAGATAATAGCCGAGAAAACATTAGCAATAAAAAACTGGCGCGGCCGCATCGACATCATTCCGGCAACGACTGGAATAAATGGTCGCACTGGACCGACAAAGCGGCCAATTACGATGCTTTTGCTACCATGATGAATAAAGAATTTTTTGCCTCGATCTAACCATTGTGGAAAACGGCTAAATGGCCAGTAATATGGCAAATGATGTTTGAAGCGCCAGCCGATCCAATAACTTACGCCATCACCCACAATCGCGCCAGCAATAGCCCAAAGTAAGGTGGGGACTATCTGCATAACCCCCGCACTTACTAAGCCACCAATGATGCTCATGACAATGACACCGGGTATAAATAAACCAACCACGGCTAACGATTCGCACATAGAAAGCGTAAACACCGTCAACCCCGACCATGTTGGGTTAGCGATAATCCAATCTTCCATGCCCTGAATTGTTTCTGGGCTAAATATGTCAAACATTCACAATCCTAAAAAGCTTACGAATAGGCGGACTTCTTATCGCGTAAAAACGCGAACTTCTCTAGTTCCATGCGCAGCTTGTTGGCTGTGAAAGGTTTGCTAATCAGACCGCTAGCTCCAGACTTAATTGAACTTAAAACTTTGTCGGGCGTTAAATGTTCAGTCAAAATCACTACATAGTGATTAGGATCTATTTCAACGATACTTTTTAGCAACTCCTCTTCAGATCCGTCTGGTAAATCTGTTATTAATGTTAGGTCGTAGTCCTGATTTTTGTGTTTTTCCACAAATTCACGAATTGCAGACTTTGAGTCCGCAATCGCCTTAACTTGGGTATATCCTAATTCTCTCAACTCTCCCACCAAGGTGTCATTTCCAACCAACAAAATATTTATATTGTTATACATGTTCTATCCTCATCCATAAGGTTGCATCTGTCGCTCTTGCAATTGAAGAACAAACAGCCCCAAAACAATCAAAGTTGTTTTCACTTTAATTATAATGTGCAACTACGGCTAATAAAATCAAAGCAACGATATTTATTATTTTTACTAGAGGATTTATAGCTGGACCAGCAGTATCCTTATATGGATCCCCCACTGTGTCACCAGTAATTGCGGCCTTATGTGCCTCTGAGCCCTTGCCGCCAAAATTATTCGCTTCGATATATTTTTTTGCATTATCCCAAGCACCCCCACCGGAGGTCATTGAAAACGCAATAAACAGCCCGGTGACAATACTACCCATTAACATTGCTCCTAAGCAAGTAAAGGCAGCTTCTAAGCCAGATAAAGCGCGGATCAGTACGAACAATACAATTGGGGCAGCAACCGGCAACAGGGATGGAATTACCATTTCCCGAATCGCCGCCTTGGTTAACAAATCAACCGCAACGCCATATTGGGGTTTGGCCGTGCCCTCCATGATACCAGGAATAGATTTAAATTGTCGGCGTACTTCAGTTACAACCAAGCCACCGGCACGCCCCACAGCCATCATGGCGTAACTGGCAAATAAATATGGTAATAAGCCGCCAACAAACAAACCAACCACGACATATGGATCTTGCAGTTTAAATTCGACAATTAGGTTCGGGAAGTAAAAATTCAGATCCTCGGTATATGCAGCAAACAATACTAAAGCCGCTAAACCTGCAGAACTAATTGCATAACCTTTGGTAACAGCCTTGGTCGTATTACCAACCGCATCTAGCTCATCTGTAACTTTGCGCACTGTTTCATCAAGTTGTGCCATCTCAGCAATGCCACCAGCGTTATCTGTTACTGGACCGTACGCATCGAGTGCAACGATCATACCTGCTAAAGACAACATGCTAGTTGCGGCGATCGCAATTCCAAACAAACCAGCTGTCGCATACGCAAACAATATTGCACCACAAATAACTAATACTGGTAGCGCAGTTGCTTCCATCGACACGGCCAAACCTTGAATAATATTCGTAGCATGTCCGGTTAATGATGCGCGTGCGATACTCTGCACCGGCCTGTAGTTGGTTGCGGTATAATATTCCGTAATCCACACAATTAATCCGGTCACAACTAAACCGGCTAAGGCGCAGAAAAACAAATCTTTACCATTTAAGACACTGTTACCAACCATAAAAATTTCTTGCATCCCAAACAACCATTTGGTCACGAAGAAAATTAATATTGCAGACCCAATAGAGGTTGCGATTAGGCCTTTATATAAGGCCCACATGATTTTTGTGCTCTTACCCAAACGAACAAAATATGTTCCAACAATTGAGCCAATTATACACACCGCACCTAAACACAAAGGATAAATCATCAAATTGGTGCGCATGGCAAGTGCATTACCAGCTAAGACGCTGCCTAAAACCATTGTTGCAACTATTGTAACTGCATAAGTTTCAAACAAATCTGCCGCCATACCAGCACAATCACCAACGTTGTCACCAACATTATCGGCAATCACTGCTGGATTGCGTGGATCATCTTCTGGAATACCTGCTTCTAATTTTCCAACTAAATCTGCACCAACATCCGCACCCTTAGTGAATATCCCGCCGCCCAAACGAGCAAAGATCGAAATTAGTGAGGCACCGAAGCCCAAAGAAATTAGAGCTTCTAATAACCTGCGATCTGGCACTTCGGCGCTGACTAGGTACATATAATATAAACCAACACCTAGTAAGCCAAGCCCAACCACTAACATGCCAGTTACAGCACCAGCGCGAAAAGAAATATTAAGTGCAGCCATCAAACCTGTGCGTGCTGCTTCAGTGGTTCTGACATTGGCACGCACTGAAACGCCCATGCCAATATAACCAGCTAAACCGGAAAGAACTGCACCTATAACAAAACCTGTTGCTGACAAACCGCCCAAGAATAAAAATAACACTACAGCGATAATAATACCGACGATTGCAATAGTTTTGTATTGTCTGTTCAGATATGCATTGGCGCCTTCTTGAATCGCGGCAGCAATTTCTTGCATGCGGCCATTACCAGGTGAGGCTTTTAGGATCGACGTTGCAGTTAATGCACCATAGGCCAATGCAAACAAGCCGCTAAAAACGATTAAAATATTTGCGCCCATTAGAAATCTCCAAAAAAGGCCAAGAACCAAGTATATATCAAAGGTCAGCAAGATGGGATAATTTTGTGAACTAAAATGCAAAAAAAAAGCTCCCTCGATGTTGGAGCTGATTGCATGGGTAACACTAATATTTTTATTTATATTAAAAAAATACTACAAAGTGGCTGTCTTGTCAAAGTATGGAAAGTAACTAAATTAAAGACAGTTGCGTATTTGTTATAAATCTTGCATTCTAAGAAGCATGACAACTGATGAACTGCAAAGAGTAGTGATGTTAGAGGCAATTTGCCTCGCACTAATCGTTATTATGATTATTTCAGGTTTTAAACGCTGGAAAAGCCCCCTTATTATCTCAACTGGCTTAGCAACTGCGACATTCTTTGTGGCTTGGAGTCCGGTGATGGCTTTAGGCTCGACTTTGGTATACACCCCCGCCTCAG
>CAYPGU010000131.1:0-5527 GCA_964409995.1 uncultured Legionellaceae bacterium
CTTGAGTTAACGTTGAGCCAGCAGCAAAAAATTCTGCGGCCCAATCCCAAACAATCAAGTCTACAGGAACATACCCTGGAGAAATGTATTTGAAATCATATCCAAACTCAGCATCAGGATTAGCGCCTGTACGCAAACTTTGACACAAAGTTTTGCTAGTATAAACACTCGCCGACTTAAACATAGTGTTACAAACAATGCATGGCATTTGCGGTCCATTAGGATCACGATGAATCTTCTCTCTACCGCTAGTCATTTTTTTATCGTTATTTGGTCCCTGGCTTTTTGATTTAGGCATTGCTTACCCTAGTTACTAATCAGTTAACCGAGTGTACCATAAGGCCTAACGTAGATCACACCCTTAAATGTATATACACAATCATATATAATTCAATAGGTTACGACTCATAATGCATGAAATTTTAATAAAATATCATGCATTATGAGGTTTTAGGTGCTATACTTAAAGCATGAAACAAGCAAAACGACATTTAGATTTATTAGCCAGTCTATCTCGGGGTAAGGTTTACAGCCGAAGCGAATTAGCTTTGTTTTCTAATTCTGTGGATCGATTATTACAACGTCTTGATGGTAATCCGCTTGAAAAAGTTGGCCCTGGATTGTATTACTATCCATCCGTATCTAGGTTTGGCTCATTACCCCCGGATGAAAATGAACTACTAAGAGAATTTTTACAAACCAAAGAATTTTTGGTTTTATCTCCCAATCTTTACAACAGTCTTGGATTAGGATTAACTCAATTATCAACTAGTGTGAAGGTTTATAACCATAAGCGTCATGCAACTTTAAACTTAGCTAATAGACAATATGAATTTAAGAGGCCTCATAATGGTTTTCCTAAACATGTTAGCAAAGAGTTTTTATTAGTGGATTTATTGAATAATCTACATAGCGTTGGTGAATCACCCAAAGAATTACTAAAAAAAATAAAAGATAAATTACCCAGTTTTGACTTTCATACAGTATTAAAGATGGCAGACATGTATGGTAAAATAGCAACCAAGAAGTTTTTTAGAGCGCTGCAACATGACTCAGTTCATTCACAATCTTAATGACGCAAAGAATTTATTTTTAGCAACGACCAGAAGCCTGATGCAGGTATATCCACAAATAAGTGAGCAATTAGTTGAAAAAGATTATTGGATTATGCACGCCTTATGGGGACTACAACAAAATGGATTTGAGTTTCAATTAAAAGGTGGAACTTCTTTATCCAAGGCATATAGAATCATTGATAGATTTTCTGAAGATATAGACATTTATATTAAACCTTCTAATGACGAATTAAAGTACTTTAATAAAAATCATGACAAACCAAAACATATTGAATGCAGAACATATTATTTTAATCACCTCGCAAAAAAAATTACAATTCCAGGCATGAATTCTGTGCGTGACCACGCTTTTGATGATTCTAAAATGCGCAAGTCCGGAATAAGATTAGAATATGAAAGTTTTTTTGATCCGGACCAGATATTAAAGGAAGGCATATTATTAGAAATTGGATTCGATCAAACCCAACCTAACCAAACTATTGATATATCTTGTTGGGCAATGGAGCATTGTCAAAAAAGTAATATTATTGTCGATAATAATTTAGCATTTGGTATCCCTTGCTACAATCCTGAATATACTTTTGTCGAAAAACTACACACAGTATCAAAAAAAGTTAGACAACAGCAAGATAATGACGTATTTAGTACTAATTTTCTTAGACATTACTACGATATCTATAAGTTACTTCACCATAATTCAGTTTTATCTTTTATTGGAACTGAAGATTATTTCGCTCATAAAGATAAAAGATTTGGTCAAGAGGAACCGGATTTAACCAAAAACTTAGCATTTAATCTTGATGCTGATAAGGCTATTTTTGCTAAATACTCTCAACAATACGCAAAGATCTCAGGGTTGTTTATCAAGGATATGCCTAGTTTTGAGGAAATATTTGAAATTATTCAGCTGTTTAAAGCTAAGTTATAATTAGATTAAAACTATTTCGCCGAATCAACCATATAGTCCACCGTCGCTTTGATATCATCCTCGGTACACTTCAAGCAATTGCCCTTTGGCGGCATCGCACGAATTCCATTCCAAGAATTTTTGTACAAAGTTTCCATACCTTGTGCGATACGTGGACTCCAATCACCCTTGTTGCCAAATTTTGGTGCCCCGAGCAGACCACCATCATGGCACATTTTACAATTGTTGGTATAAATTTGTTCCGGCGTGAGAGGTCCGCCGCTTGCGGCTCCTACTACAGGTGCCTGTACCCCGGATATTTTCACCTGCGCAACCGGACGCATACGTTGGGCGATAGCTTCAACCGACAATGAACCGCTGAGCTGGGCGACAGCAAATGATGAAACAAATAGCCAACCTCCTGCGCCAAGCACCCCAAATTTGGTTATGTGAGTAACATATTTGCGTCGATTGTTAGCTAACACTCAAGATCCCTCTTGTTTGCAGATATATATATATATTACCATAAGACATGATAACGCAGGATATAGATTTCGCCGTACAATGCTTACAACAAGGTGATCTGGTAGCATTCCCCACTGAAACCGTTTACGGCCTAGGCGCTGACGCGCGCAATCCACTCGCAGTGCAAAAAGTTTTCCAAGCTAAAGGTCGACCAGCAGATCACCCATTGATTGTGCATATTGGTTCCATCGAGCAACTAGATGAATGGGCGCAAGATATTCCAGCCATCGCTTGGGATTTAGCCACACACTTTTGGCCCGGCCCACTTACTCTTATTTTACGTAAACAACCCAACGTATCTACAGTCGTCACCGGCGGACAAGATACCATCGGCATCCGCATACCAAACCACCCCCTAACTCTAAAATTGCTGCAACAATTTGGCGCGGCAATCGTGGGTCCATCGGCGAACAAATATGGCCATGTTAGCCCAACCACTGCGCAACATGTAGCCGATGATCTTGGCACTGCGGTGCATTGTATTCTGGACGGTGGCCCATGTACGGTTGGTATTGAATCAACCATCATTGCCTTAACTCAAGAACAACCGATTATAATGCGCGCAGGAATGATTAGAGCCGCAGAAATTTCCATGCTAATTGGCAATCAAGTAACTACGTATCAGCAAACTCCAACGTTGATCCGCACTGCTGGTATGCACGCAGCACATTATGCTCCAGCTACTCCGGTACAAATAAGCGCGGATTTATTAACCTCTTTGCAGCAATTACATAACCAAGGCAAAAAAATCGCTGTATTAAGCTTCCAACCTAGCCCAAACAGTTTGCATGACAACATCTATTGGCAACAAGCCAGTACCGATCCAACTATCTATGCACATGATCTCTACGCAAATTTACGTGATCTTGATCATCTACATATGGAAGTTATTTTAATTGAACAAGTGCCAAATCAACCTGCATGGTTAGCGATTAATGATCGCTTAAACCGCGCTAGCTATGCTGCAGATTAATCGAGCATAACTTGTATATAAACACAGGAAACTAAATGGCGCCTCACTTGTCCTAGATATAGGCGGTCTATTATATGGGGGATTGTTATGCAAATCGCAGAAATTGAACAACAGGAACGTTTTTCCGAGTCAGGACAGGACTTTGGCACCACGTTAGTTCATTTGCATGGGACTGGTACACCTGAGGAGCGAGGAGTTGCTCTTGGTATATTTAATGAGATTTTAGCTCTAATTTCTGGCCGTAAAGAGCGCTCATCGAGCAGATCTATAGCAGGTATGAGAAGACCTGTGTTTAATAGTCTTACAAATAGATGGACTATGCAATTTTCAAGGATTAGTCCAGATAATATTATTGCTGTGGCTCTTCTACTACAAGATCGTGGTTACACAGTACAACCGACAGCAACGCAACCGAGTGGCCCAAGAAGGATGTAAGCTTTAATTCGGTAATAACTTGGATTCGCGTTTAATTAAATAATCTAAAACTCTAAATAGCTGTTCCGGCGTGCTACCTTTTTTGGCCAAATCTAATTTGTAGCTTGCGGTCGGACCATTCACTACGATATCTGGCGTAATCACAATACCATATGCTTTAGATATTTCATCCGCGCGTTTTACTTGGCGATTGACGTTAAATGAAGTAAAAGCTGCATCAAACTGTTGCCCAGTAAAACCATGCTTGATAAAGAATTTTTTCATTACCGATTCTTGCCACAATTTCAAACCATCTTTATGAATTGAATTGAAGATCGCATTATTCAATTTACCCTTCGGATCTAAAGTTTCCATTACAAAATACATCTTCGCCAGCATCGCCCATTGGGGATTGAAAGAAACTGGATAACGATAAAACACGATTTTATTATCGGGTTGTTTAGATTGGCGGGCAGCCCATTTTTCAAATGGGGTATGAAACATTTCACAACCATGACAACCATAGCTAAAGAAAAATAAAACTTGTACCTTGTTAGGATCAGCAGCCATTAATTGTTGCACATCTGTGTTTTCGCGCGTTTTGTTTGGCAAGCGGATGTAGTCTTGACCTTCGACAAATAAGGCGGCCTTTTCTTGGTTGGCATCCTTGCTAGTAGTAGTATTCGTTTTAGTTGGAGTGTTCTTGACTGCACTGATTGCTGTAGCGTCCACCGCCAATAATGAGCTTGATACCAGCCCTAAAGCTACGAAGTATTTAATGTAACCCTGCAACATAACTTGCTACCGCCTCTATTTCTTGCTCTGTTAAGCGTGATGCAATATTGCGCATCATTTCATTTGGATCATTACTGCGTTGATAATTTTTAAACTTTTTAAGTTGATCAATAATATATTGACTATTTTGCCCGCCCAATCTTGGATAATTCGCTTATGAATTGCCTTCGCCTATCGCACCATTGCACGCAGCACATGCCGGTACTCCTGTAAGTATATTACCGCCACGATAAATTGCCTGCCCTATTGCCACCTTGGCCTGCTCTGCCTCACCTATGCTCATAACCTGACTTGCATAATAAGAAGATAGATCCGCTATATCCTGTTTGCTTAGATTCTGTACCATGCCATACATACTTGGATCATAACGTGGCCCAGTTTCACCTTTCTGATAATCCAAAAGTTGTTTTGATAGATACTGCTCAGCCAACCCAGCAAGTTTGGGCCAAATCGGAGTGATAGAATTCCCATCTACACCGTGGCACACCGAACAAGGCTCGCTTTTCGACTTGCCGGCGATCGGATTGCCAACCAATGGTGCCTCTACCGTTGTGGCGCGCACAAGCATACTGCACAAGAGTAATAATATTAGCAGAATGGATCTATGCATAAATAATCGCGCCTTATTGAGCAAACTTGATTTTATACTCAACTGAGTAATGTGCGTCAACCAACACCTATTTAGTTTCAACAATAACTAACCGTCGGCTATTTAGGTTAGAAACTCGCAACCACTTCTGTTACTATCGCTTAATTAATAGAAAAAGCAGGTTAGGGTCAATGCTGAATTTCGCCAAAGCCACCTTTATCAAGAGCGTGAACAATCTCTCACAGCTT
>CAYPGU010000132.1:0-5476 GCA_964409995.1 uncultured Legionellaceae bacterium
GCGATACCTCGTCCAATTGCATATGTTTGATCTGACCAGTTCATTTTGCCAGTGGTTGATCCACGAACACAAAATAACAAATCACCTTGGTTTGCGCGCTTTTTTGCATCAACTGTGTATTGGGCAGGCTTAGGGTTGTTTGGCCCAAATTCAGTCGGGCCATTCAATAAGGGCATTCCTTGGCCATTTGTGTTACATGTTTCACCAGATGGGGTTTGCCCCATGATAATTTCAGCAATTTGCTCGAGATTCATCTCAGAATTCATACCCTAACCTTCCAAGATTTTTCCGTATTAGATTATCTAATTCAAAGCCTTTGGTCATTTGATCATTAAGAGTCGCTGTAAGTTGTTTCATTTTTACAACAAAATCTTCATCATTGCCCTCAACATCCTCCGCCCCAACATACCTACCTGGAGTCAATACATATCCATGCTCTTTAACTTCATCCAGTTTTACGCTGCGGCAAAATCCAGCAACATCGACATACTTTTGTTTGGTTTCACCATCATTGCGCCATGCATGCACTGTATTGGCAATTTTATTAATATCTTCTTCACTTAACTCTTTTTGGGAGCGACTAATCATTGTTCCAAAATTACGTGCGTCAATAAATAAAATTTGACCTTTGCGCCCGTTTTTCTTTTTAGCTAAAAACCATAAGCAAGCTGGAATTTGTGTGTTAAAAAATAATTGTCCTGGCAGGGCGGCCATACATTCAATAACATCCGACTCAACCATATTTTTACGGATTTCACCTTCGCTGTTTTGATTTGAACTCATCGAGCCATTGGCTAATACAATACCAGCATGTCCACTTGGTTTTAGGTGGTATAACATATGCTGCAACCATGCGTAGTTAGCATTACCTTGTGGTGGTGTGCCGTATTCCCAGCGTGGATCACCTTCTAAGCTACCATGCCACCAATCAGACACATTGAAAGGTGGGTTAGCTAAAACAAAATCAGCGCGTAAATCTGGATGTTGGTTTTTGGTAAAGGTGTCTTGCGGCTCTTTGCCTAAATTAAAATCGATTCCCCGAATAGCCAAATTCATTGCAGCCAAGCGCCAAGTAGTTGGATTCGACTCTTGCCCATAAATAGAAACATCACCTAATTTACCGCCGTGGGATTCGATAAATTTTTCTGATTGCACAAACATGCCTCCGGAGCCGCAGCATGGATCATAAACTTTGCCTTTATGCGGTGCTAGGACTGCAACTAACGTGCGTACGATACTTGCTGGGGTATAGAACTGGCCGCCTTTTTTTCCTTCCGCATTAGCAAATTGGCCAAGAAAATATTCGTAAACTTGTCCAAGCAAATCTTTAGCTTTATGTTCTTTATCACCAAAGCCGATCGAAGAAATTAAATCCACAAGCTCACCTAATTTGCCATCAGGCAATTGCGCGCGCGCATAGCGTTTATCCAAGATCCCTTTCAGTTTTGGGTTGTCAGCTTCAATTAGCGACAAAGCATTATCGATAGTTTTTCCTATATCTGGCTGCTTAGCCTTAGCCCGAATATTTTCCCAGCGTGCTGCTTCTGGTACCCAGAAGGCGTTAACTTCGCGATAATAATCACGGTCTTCTAATTCTTTGGCAAGCGTTTTTGCGTTTGCACCAGCAAGATAATAATCATCTTTTTTGTCGGTGAAACGCTTAGTAAGCTCATCACGGCGCGCTTGGAATGTATCGGAAATAAATTTTAAAAAAATTAAGCCCAGCACAATATGCTTATATTCGGCTGCATCCATATTCGCGCGCAGCTTATCTGCCGTAGCCCAGAGAGTCTTTTTGATTTTGTCTAGCATGGTGAATCTTCCGTTTGTTTGGGGGTGGCTCTGACCCAAGCGTCAACTTCTGCAATACAAAAGCGCCACTGTTTACCAACTTTATGTGCTGGGATTTGCCCGCGTTCTAACCAGCGATAGATTGTGATTGCTGCAACCCCAAGATGCGCTGCAATTTCATTGACCGACAGCCATTTATCTGTCATTAGGTGTTCCTATATTTTTTGCGATTGACTGCTGATTATCAAAGATAAGGAATGATAAAGCAACCCCTGGTATTTTTTGTCATCTATATTTCATAGATGGCTAAAGATATAAATCAACATATAATTAAAGATCCGGTATATGGGTCTATGTCGGCAAGTTCCAAAGAGCATGAGCTTTTAAAACCATTTATTGATCATCCCTTGATGCAAAGGTTACGCCATATAAATCAATTATCTTTTGTTGATTTAATTTTTCCTGGTGCGGTGCATACCAGGTTTAATCATTCGTTGGGGTGTTCATATTTGTGCGGTAGGATCTATAAGCAATTGTATCCATTTATAGATACAGGAAAGCCACTAAAGAAAGATCATAAATTAATCATTCTAGCAGGATTGCTACATGATATTGGTCATGGCCCATTCTCACATGTTTTTGAGCAATTAAAGATATTTAGTAATCAAGGCATGAGTGCAGATAAAATTACTCACTATGCTATCAAACACGAAGACTGGTTTGAGCTTTTCATAAACGAACTTTTCAAGGATCGTAAAGTAAAAAAACATCTTCGGTTAAAGCAAGATTTGGTAAAAATTTTTGATAAGGAATCCAAAAAATATCCTCTACTTCAAAACATAGTTTCATCACAGCTTGATGCGGACCGCATGGATTATATTTTGCGGGACGCACATTTTTGTGGTGTGAAATATGGTGCTTATGATTTGGACTGGCTAATCTCTTGTTTGACTACTGATGGTAAGAGCATAATAGTAAGTGAAAAAGGCGTGGGATCAGTAGAGCAGTTTTTACACGCTAGATCACTGATGCATAAAAATGTTTACTACCATATAAAATCCAGCGCGATTGCCAAATGCGTTATTGATTTGTTGGAGCATTTAATCAAAAAGCCAAGTTTAATAAAAAACATTGGCAATGATAATCTCTATCACTTCCTTTCCATAATCAAAAAACATAAAGACAATAAAAATTCTTCAAAGGGACAGAATAAAAAGGCATTAATGAAAAATCTATTTCCGTATTACAGTCAGCTTACAGATTATGATGTATGGCTTGCAATTAGGTATTTGGCAAATAAAGAGAATGGTAAATCACCTTGCCACATTTTGGCGCGTAATCTATACCATAGGGAATTACCTAAATCATACCGCATCGAGACATCCGCATTAGATCATGTGTCCGAAGTTATCTCGGATTGTAAAAATAAATACAAAACTAAATTTAAGGACTGGGAGTTAAAAGTTGTCCCGAAAAGTGTAGCTTTTTATAAAGAAAATGACACGCCAATCTATGTGGTTGACCGAGTAGGCTTAAAGCGCAAGCTGAATGATGTATCTTTAACCGTTGCCAAAATTACCAATCAAAATGATCAAATGAGTTTCTTATATGTCGACCTACGACTGGAGAATAATAAAATTGTGAAAAAAATAATTCGTGATTGTAACGACAAAGCAACTGTTATTCAGTATAAGGATAAAAAATAATGGCTATACCAGGATTCAAAGTCTTTATAAGGCCAACGTTAGAGGTGATTGCCAAATTAAAGGAAGTGCCTAGATCAGAAATAGTTGAGCTTGTGCGGGAAGGAATGCAGCTTACGGATGAAGAGGCTAGTGAACGCTTAGAGTCAGGTCAAAATAGGTTACAAAATAGAGTTGGTTGGGCAGTAACTTATTTAAAGAAGGCAAATCTTATTAATATGCCGCTTAAAGGTCTGTTAGCTATAACTACTGAAGGCCAAAATTTTCTAGCCGAGCATAAAGGGGTCATTAACCCAAAAGATCTAGAGAAATTCTCTGGGTTTGCTGAATTTAGAGAGAAAAAGAATCCACAAGAGGAGTCTACTGATAATAATTATCATTTTGATGAAATTGACCCCGAGGAAAAAATAAATATTGGATATAAAGAAATAAAGAACACGTTAAAGGATGATTTAAGGGAAAAATTATTTGAGTTGTCGCCCTTCAAATTTGAAATTTTTGTTCTAGACCTAATTAAGGCTCTTGGTTACGGAGCAAAAACAGGTGATATTGAGCACACTGGCGGATCTGGAGATTTTGGTATAGATGGGATAGTGCATCTGGATCGTCTTGGTTTGGATAAAATCTATCTACAGGCTAAAAGATACAAATTAGATAATAAGGTCGCCAGCGCAGAAATTCAGAAATTTTTTGGTGCATTAAAAGGACGTCAGGCCACCAAAGGTATTTTTTTAACTACCTCTTCGTTTCAACCAAGTGCCAAAGAATATGCAAAAAATGTCTCTGACACATTAATACTCCTAGACGGGGATCAGATAGCCGATTTAATGATTGAGGCAGAGGTGGGCGTTTCTGCTAAAAGAAAAATCACAATCCCTGTGGTTGATAACGATTATTTTGAAGAATAACCATGGGTAGCAAATACCTTACCAAATCCCTATTCATAACCGGCCTACAATGCCCTAGAAAACTCTATTACACCAAGCATCCTGAGATATACGAAAACAAAAAGCTATCGGATCCATTCTTGCAAGCACTAGCAAAAGGTGGTTTTCAGGTAGGAGCTTTAGCGAAGGTCTATCATCCAGAAGGAATTGATCTTACCGATCTTACAACCAAAGAATCTATATATAAAACCAAAGAACTACTAAAACAAGAAACTGTAACCATATTTGAAGCTGCCATCAACTATGACAATCTGCTTGTTAAGGTTGACGTTTTAAAAAAAGAAGGCAATAAATTTTATCTGTATGAAGTAAAAGCAAAATCATATGATTCTGTAAACGATAAATTCTTGGATGATAAGGGCAAGTATATAAAGGCTGATTGGGCTAAGTATCTTAATGACGTGGCATTTCAAACATATGTACTAAGGCAATACGCACCTTCATCTGATATCATTTCTCATTTAACACTGGTGAATAAGAAGGTTACAGCAAGTGTAGATGGCCTTAATCAACGGTTTAAACTGAGTGAACATGCAAAGGGGCGCACCGTTGTAGATGTGCAGCAAAACACAAGCTTGGAAACAGTTGGCCAGTCGATACTTATAGAAGTTGAAATCACAAATATTGTAAATGATATAATCTCTAATAAATTAACAGCCAACTATGACAACAATATAGATTTGTTAAGTTTCGAAGATAAAGTAAAAATGTATAGCGAAGGAATCCAGAACGATCAGCGATTATCCCCACGTCTAGATAAAGACTGCAAAAAATGTGAATTCCGTTGTGCAGCAACACCCCCACTAAAAAGCGGCTTTGAAGAATGCTGGGGCAAAGGTTTAAAGAGTACCGATAATTTTGTCTTTGATATATGGAATTTCAGGGGTGCTGATAAAATACTAAGGGACGGTCGTTATATGATGCAGAAAGTAGTTGAATCTGATTTTAAAATAACAGCTTCTGAAAATGGACTGACAACAACAGAGCGGCAATGGCTGCAAGTAAAAATGACTAACAATCTAGAAAAGGAGCCGT
>CAYPGU010000133.1:0-5447 GCA_964409995.1 uncultured Legionellaceae bacterium
TATGTTAAGGGCAAGCGTGTACTAGATGTTTTTTCTTATATCGGTGGTTGGGGAATTCAAGCTGCTGCATTTGGTGCGAAACAAGTTGTTCTAACTGATACTTCCGAATTTGCTTTACAACACGCGCAACAAAATGCTGAGTTAAATAATTTTTCTAATGTAAGCACTGTACTTGGTGATGCATTTGATGTAATGGATAAACTGTTTGCCGCTGATGAGAAATTCGATGTGGTAATCTTAGATCCGCCAGCATTTATTCCACGCCGCAAGGATCTGCACAAAGGATTAGCTGCATACCAAAAAGCTAATTTGCAAGCCATGCGTTTGTTAAATCCGAATGGAATATTAATTTCCGGATCTTGTTCGATGCATTTGCCGGCGCATGAATTACGTTCTGCGATTATGCGCGCAGGTAATAAGCTTGGCCGTCAGGTGCAAATATTAGAGCAGGGACATCAGAGTCCTGATCATCCGATTCATCCGTCGATTGATGAGACTGAGTATTTGAAGAGTTTTATCGCGCGGGTAATTTGATGACGCAATCATGCTTCTACCAACTTACTTCCAAATTGGCTAGTTCATCCGCAGAAAATACCGAGTAAGTATGTAGCTTCGCCAATTTACCATCTGGTCTTGGCCAACCACCGCGTTGTGTGTATTCTAATTTAAAACCAATTCTCTCCGGTATTTTCTGCGATGCAGTGTTTTCATCATCACAATAGATTTCAACTTTCTTAGCGTTTAACACTTTGAATGCCATCAGTGCTAAGGCATGTGCTGCTTCTGTAGCGTAACCATTGCCTCTTTGTGTTTTTCGGATAAAATATGAAATCCCAAATTCTGGAATTGCCCAATTCAATTGGATAGGTGGGAAGGCACAGCGTCCGACTACATGTTCAGTTTTCTTATCAATAATTAGATAACGAATAAAATCGCGTAAAATAAATTCCGCTTGGTTTTTGCGGTTCTCTTCCTCAACAGCTTCTATAGTTGGTGGCTTATCCGGCCAAGCCAGCCATTTCACATAATCTTCGAAGCCATCCATAATGGCTGCATGTAGTTGTGGTCCAAAGCCAGCTTGTGGCATTAGAAGTTTTAGTCTAGAGGTTTCAATAACTTGGGGTATATCAAGTAGAATTCGACTCATAATGCACCGTAATATTTAGATTAAATCAATTTAATCAATTGCCAGACTTAAGTCAAGAGTCTTGTCTTTTGCTTATTTTTAGCTCAGACTTATTTTTATTTAGAATAAATCGAGTAACAAATGATCCTTATTGAAGGCAACCCAATTTTAAATACAGTGGCCGAACCAATAACCAATTTTGGTAGCCCAGAATTGCAACAATTAATTGCGCAAATGTTTGCAATAATGAAAGAAAAAAATGGCGCAGGTTTAGCCGCGCCACAAATTGGCGTATCAAAAAGAGTTTTTGTGTATGGTTTTGATTTCAATCCACGTTATCCAGATGCGCCCGCAGTACCTAAAACAGCTGTAATTAATCCGGAAATTATCTGGTTGTCAGAGGAGACCGTAGATCTCGAAGAAGGTTGTTTATCTGTCCCGCATAAGCGCGGATTAGTAACGCGGGCGAAATCCTTAACTTATACCTGCATGGATCAACAAGGCAAACGAATTGAGAAAACCGTACACGATTTTGAAGCTAGGATTGTGCAGCATGAGATCGATCATTTGAATGGCGTGTTGATTTCGGCGCGAGTTAAGGGTTTGCATGATTCAGTAATTCCTTGATGTCACTAGATCCCGGCTACTGCGACGCACTTTGTGCGTCTTGGCCGGGATGACAGCACCTTGCTATACTTGTGGCATTCAATATTTTCCACAAACATGAGAGAAAAAATGATTTGGTTTAAAAACTATACTCTTGCTGACATCCAACCATATGTTGATTTACCAACCATGGTTAAGTGGATTGGGATTGAAATCACTGAAATTGGTGCGGATTTTGTGAAGGCTAGTATGCCGGTTAATGATCACACCCGACAGATACATGGCATTATGCATGGGGGCGCCACTTGTGCCTTGGTTGAGACGGTTGGGAGCTTTGCTTCCAAAATGTGTATTGATCCAGAAAAGCAAAATGCAGTTGGATCGGTAATCAATGTAAATCATTTGCGCCCGATGCGCGATGGGATTGTGGTTGCGACTTGTCGACCAGTGCACGTCGGTCGACAAAAGCATGTGTGGGATGTAGAAGTGCATGCCCAAGACTCCGGAAAAATTGTTGCTAAAGGTGAATTAACTTGTGCAGTTATTAACGAACCTCCAGGTAAAATGTTTTAATAGTCGACTCGTTAACTTAAGCTGTAAGCCTTGTTCATTCTTGCTGAAGCATCGTTCAGGTGCTAAATTTTAATAACAGTTATTATGAATAGATCCCGGCAACTTAGCTGCTAGCGCAACTTCGGCCGGGATGACGTCTTGATGCAAGATACAAGGATGAGTTAATGCGCGACAGACCTGTATATCTAAATTTATTTACTTTTGCCTTCCCAATTACGGCAATTGTTTCGATTCTGCATCGCCTATCCGGCATTTTGCTATTCTTATTAATTCCTAGCTTGTTATTACTTTTGCAGAATATTATTTCTTACCCAGAAGTGTTGAACACTGCAAAATTACATTTTTGGTTAAAGGCGGTTATCTGGTTTGGCTTGACTGGCTTTATCTATCATTTTGCAGCCGGAATGCGGCATTTAGTCATGGATGCTGGTTATGCAGAAAATTTACCGACAGCGCGCGCTAGTTCATATTTAGTTTTAGCGGTTACTGTAATTGGCAGCCTCTTAGTGGGAATTAAATTATGGTAGAAGTTAGTACATCATTAGGCAGAAATGGCGTACAAGACTGGTTGCTGCAGCGTGTCAGCGCGATTATTCTAGCTTTATATAGTGGGATAATTTTTTGCTATTGGATTTATATTCCAGCGCATGATTATTTTGCATGGCAAAAATTACTGCTTAATCCATTTATGGTGTTTTTTACATTTATCAGCTTATTAGCCTTAGTTGCACATGCTTGGATTGGAATTTGGACAATCACCACTGATTATTTGAAAATTCCTGGCTTGAGAGTCTTAGTGCAAATAAGTGTTTATATCGTTTTAGCATTATATATCATTTGGGGAATCCAAATTTTATGGGGATAATTAATTGCCAATAGCCGAAGCAGAATATGATGTGGTAATAATCGGTGCCGGCGGATCTGGCATGCGTGCAGCTTTACAATTAGCGCGCAAAGACAAAAAAGTTGCTTTGGTTTCAAAGGTATTTCCAACAAGATCGCATACTGTATCAGCACAAGGTGGGATTACTGCTGCTTTGGGAAATGTGAGTGAAGATAACTGGCATTGGCACATGTTTGATACAGTTAAAGGCTCTGATTATTTGGGCGATCAAGATTGTATTGAATTCATGTGCAAAATGGGCCCTGAAGTAGTATATGAATTGGAACATATGGGCTTGCCATTTTCGCGCTTAGAGAATGGAAAAATTTATCAACGTGCCTTCGGTGGCCAATCTAAAGATTTTGGTAAAGGTGGACAAGCAGTTAGAACTTCAGCCGCTGCTGATCGAACTGGACATGCTTTGCTACACACCTTATATCAACAAAGTTTACAATCCGGCGTGACATTTTTTAATGAGTGGTATGCAATTGATCTAGTAAAGGCTATCGATGATAGTACAGCTGGTGTGGTTGCATTATGTATTGAAACTGGTGATCTACTATATATACGTGCTCCAGCCGTAGTATTTGCAACTGGTGGTGCAGGGCAAATTTTTAAAACCACTACTAACGCTCTAATCAATACCGGTGATGGTTTAGGTATGGTGTTGCGCGCAGGTTTAGCTGTGCAAGATATGGAGATGTGGCAATTCCATCCTACTGGTTTAGCTGGTGTTGGTGTGTTAATCAGTGAGGGCACGCGTGGTGAAGGTGGCTACTTGGTGAATAAGCATGGTGAACGCTTCATGGAACGCCATGCACCGCATGCCAAGGATTTAGCTTCACGTGACGTAGTATCACGTGCGATTGCAATTGAAATACGTGAAGGACGTGGCATTGGTGAAAAGAGTCCATATGTACATTTGAAATTAGATCATTTGGGCGAGGATATAATCAAACATCGCTTGCCAGGAATTCGTGATTTAGCCATGACTTTCTCAAATGTAGATCCATTAGTTGATATGATTCCTGTTGCACCAACTTGTCATTATATGATGGGGGGAATCCCTACCAATATACATTGCCAAGTTGTGTCAGTGGATAGCAAAGGCAAAGATCAAGTAGTACAAGGCTTATATGCAGTAGGTGAATGTGCTTGTGTATCTGTGCATGGCGCGAATCGCTTGGGCGGTAATTCATTACTAGATTTAGTTGTATTTGGTCGCGAAGCTGGTGATCACATTGCTGAGGAATTAAATGCAGGTTTAACGTTGCAACCGGTAACGCAAGAAGCAATTAATCTTGCGGCAGATAGGGTTACGCAATGGAATGACCGCAAGGGCGCGTATTCAGTTGCAGAATTGCGGGAAGCTCTTAAGCAAGCAATGGAAGAGCATTTTGGTGTATTTCGTACTGCGGATGTAATGCAAGAAGGTTTGCAACAATTACGCGAAATACAAGCTAAGATTGCGCAAGCTAAATTAACTGATACAAGCAGAACGTTCAACACCGCACGTATTGAAGCCTTAGAATTAGACAATCTTATGCTGGTTGCTTTAACTACTGCCGTGAGTGCTATTGAACGCACTGAAAGCCGTGGTGCGCATGCGCGCGAAGATTATCCAGAGCGTGATGACAAAAAATGGCTTAAGCATACCCTAGCTTTCGCAGATCAAAAGGTAAAAACGAGAGCAGTAAATATGACACCAGTGACTGTCGCAGCTTTTCCACCTAAAGAGAGAACGTATTAAATGCATTTTTCAATTTACCGTTACAATCCAGAAGCTGATGTTAAACCATATATGCAAGAATATTCCTTAGATACTTCTAAACTAGATGGTGTTATGTTGCTGGATGCATTGATTGGGATAAAAAATACGCAAGATGAAAGTTTATCTTTTCGACGCTCTTGCGGTGAAGGTGTGTGTGGTTCTGATGGAATGAATATTAATGGTAAAAATGGTTTAGCTTGCATTACACCACTAAAATTTTTAGAAGGTAAAACTGTGGTTATACGACCTTTACCAGCTATGCCAGTTATTCGTGATTTAGTGGTGGATTTAACCAATTTTTTTAAGCAATATGCGCGTGTAAAGCCATTTTTAATTAATAATGGACCCATCCCAGCTATAGAACGCCTGCAATCACCAGCCCAGCGTGAATTACTTGATGGCTTATACGAATGTATTCTGTGTGGATGTTGTTCGAGCGCTTGCCCTTCATTTTGGTGGAACCCAGATAAATTTGTCGGCCCAGCTGC